>JAGQQQ010000273.1 GCA_020426125.1 Planctomycetaceae bacterium | reverse complement strand
TGGGCGAGTTGTGCCTTACGGGCTTCTGTGGCTTTGCGGGTCTGTTCGAGGACTCTATGACTCTCCTGAGCCTCTTTTGCTTCCGCCACATGCCCGAATGGATCCAAAGTCGGCACGAAAAAGGCTCCCAGCAACAATGCTCCCAACGTCAGGGCGGCCGTCAGCGTGGGGTGTTCCCAATGATAGGGGACGACTTTTTCCGGTTCGATTCGGGAGGCGGTTCGCTCCGCATCGCGCCCCACCAACGGGGCATACTCGGTTGGGCATCCGCTCAGCATGCTCCACGTCAGGAACAGATCTTTCGTTTGATGGTAGCCGTCCGTAGCGCTCGCGGCCGCTTTCAAATCGGGGCGCCCTGGCCAAACAACTGCCAGTAGCACTGACAAGACCGGAACGGCCGCCACGGTCCAGGGGGCAAAATACTCGGGGAACAATCCAGTCAATCGCCCGGCCAGTAGCAGGACCGCATAAAGGATGGCGAGGACAATCAGGAGTGCGAATGACCGCGAACAGAGCTGACGGACGAGCATCCTGACTCGAACTTTTCGAAGCATCTGCGACACGGGCCCGGAAACTTGACCGGAATTTTCGAGATTGGAAGACATCTGCCTCCCCCTTCTAATTGGAATTGCCGTCGGTCCCATTCTCAGTCGTAGACGATCCACCGACTCAAAATACTCATTCAGACTACGAATTGTTGGAGTTTTCGGCAACAATTTTGCATCATTTCACGTAAATCAACGCGAACTGATCCTTTCTGCCCATCTTTCGATCTGTTGTGAAGCAGAACTCAGCAGCGTTGCGGCGGTACACCACAGAAATTGCGTCGTCAATTCCCATTGTTGAAGAGGTTTCCATGACAGGACTTGATCGAAGCTTCGAGCGTCACCCGCTCTGTTCGATGGAAGTCGGCCGTGTGAAACCTGCTTCCCCTTGGATCTCAAAGTCTCTTGCCATCTGCGAGGCTGTTGCGTGGACGGTCGCTTACCTTGTGGGCCAAGGACTGGTCCTGCTGCTGCTGCTTGCGCTCATGCTCACAGCATGTTACGGCTTCAACTGGCCGGACCCCGAGGAAATGATATCCCTGTTCCTGGTGCTTGAGTTGGACCGCTCTTTCATGCTGGTGGGGGCAACGAGTTTGGGAGTGTTGTTCGTGATCATCCCGTTGATCCGGCTTCGGGAAGGTCGCAACTATCGCAATCGGATCGGCTGGCGGACCCCCACACGAGAGGAGTGGATCTTCTCCCTGGCGACGGTCGCTCCGATTGCCATGATTGGAGACCTGGTCTTCGAAACGGCGCGAAGCGTCAGCCTCATGACGTCTTCGTCACTTCCCTTTGCGGCCGCTCTCCGCGAAACGTCGCTGCAACATCTTTATTCGACTCTGGATGGTGTCTCGTTTCCCGTGTTGGTTGTGGCTCTGGCATTGGGTCCGGCGATCGGAGAAGAGTTGATCTTTCGTGGAGTGATTGGCCGACGCCTCGTCGGAACGCTGGGACCAGCCTGGGGAGTCGCACTCACGTCCATTTGCTTCGCCGCTGCACACGGCTCCTGGTCGCACGCTGTCGCGACCATTCCCGTGGCGATTCTCCTTCACTGGCTCTATTTGCAGACCCGGACCATCTGGGTGCCGATTGCCGTGCACTTCTGCAATAATTTGTTGGCGCTGTCGATGTTTCGTCTTTCGTTGACAACGGAATCGGTCGTTTCTCCGTTGCTCGCCAGTGTGCTCAGCATCTATCTCATTGGGATTTTGCTGTTACTCAAAACTCGAATTCGCCCGATGGTGGCGACGACTTAGAGTCTCACTCTGTGACTTTTGCGCACGATGCGCGCATGATTCTATGCTGATTGTGCGAGTCCGTGGTCGTGGAGGCGGACGATGGCTCCGAGGAGGGATTGACCGCGTTTCGTCAGACGCCAGCGTCTTGTTCGGGGGATTTTGGCGATCAGGCCGCGGATGTGCAGGCATTTGATTTGTCTGGTGATGGCATTCGCCCGGCGACGCCTGAGATGTCGATCACGTGTCGGTGTGTACAACTGATTTCTGATGTCGGAGTTTTGGAAGC
>JAGQQQ010000272.1 GCA_020426125.1 Planctomycetaceae bacterium | reverse complement strand
TTGGCCTCTTTCAAGGTCTTCTCTTGAGCGTTCTTGAGTTGCTCTCCGTTCTTCCCTCGCTGCGTGTCGGCTCGAACGTCTTTTTGCCCGGCAATGATCCGATTGAGATCCTTGAGGTTCCCTTCAAGCTGCTTGATGAGATCATCAATTCGCGCCCGTTCATCGAGGCTTTGGAGGAGTTTCATGACGTCTTCGAGCCGGGCCAGCAACTCTTTCTGGCGGTCGGCCGCGGCTCCGTATCTTGGAGCCCCGCTCTCCTCTCCAGGGGAGAGGAGTGACGAGATCGCTTCCATTTCCGTCAGGATCTTTTCCTCCTGACTCTGGCTGCGCGCGCGGTAGAGCAATTCGGCGCGATCGGGATCCTTACGGCGGGCCTGCTCAGCGATATCGAACAGGGCCTTCTCGAACCGCTCGTAGTCCCGGAGCAGTTGTTTCTGCCCTGAGGAGAGATCAATTTCCGGTTCCTGAGCGAAGACGGAGAACGACGTCATGGTCAGGCAACAAACAATCACAAGAGACCGGAAACAGGTCATGGCAATCTCAGCCAAGGGGACTTCTCGAACAAACATCGTCTTCCAGGGGGCTTCCTCGAAAACGAACCACAGGCTTTCAGTTCAACGGAGTAAAGAAGTTATCTTCAATCCGTTTGTCTTCCGTTTTCTCCAGTAGCTTCTTTTGGCGATCGATGATCTCCTGCAAGCTCTGGATCAAATCATTATACGAACCGCGGTCCTTCATCTCCGCGAGGATAGCATCCATTTTCGCGAGCAACTCATCCAACGCAGGGTCCAATTCCGCGAAAGCGTTTCCGATGCCGGCCTGTCGCTGGAGTGACAGTCGAAATGCTCCGAACTCACGATCAGCTTGGAGGAACTCCTTCTCGTTGAGTGCCGCAAGTGGTTCGATGACCCCTTTCTCGATCCGTTCCAGCATCTCTTCGGTATCAACGCGGTTGTTGATCATTTCTCCCCGAAGATCACGAAAGGAGACTTCAATCGACCGCGATTCGGTGTGGTTCTTGCGGATTTGATGCAGGCCACGCTCGACGTATGCAGAGGTGAGTGCCATTGCCGGGCTTTCGGACTCTGAGCCGGATTCGAGTTCTTCGACCTGCTCTTGGATCCCCGCGAGTTCCTGCTGCAAATTCCCCACCTCGGCTCGAATCTGTTCGAATCGTAGCCGTAAATTAATCTCGCGATCGTAAAGTCGGCCGATCAGATCGTCCTTCGAGACGATCTTGAAACTCAAGATTTCGCCGTGTGCTTCGTGAGGTCCGTTGATGGTGTCGCCATCTTCCGCATAGACCGCCAACGTGAGTGTCTGTTCTTCTTCCATCTGCAAGGGAATCAGATCGAAGTATTCGAGCTTTTGTTCGGGAGCTGTTTGAATCTCGACGCGGGTCCGGCCTTTCATCTCGGTCGCCAGCGGCTTTGTTTGGAGGTCCTCATCCTGATCACTGCGACGATATCCAAACCAGGCACGGGCCACGCCGTAATCATCGGTGATGGTTCCTTCCACGGGAATGCGGGCAATGCGAGTGACCACGTTTCCAATGCCAATTCTCCGCGTGTCGACAACAGGGGCTTCGTCGACGATGCCGTTGATGGCCAGCGAAGTCGGCTCCTGACTGGAGATTTGATCGCCGTCTTCGAGGGTCATCTGAATCAGCGTGTCCGGGGAAATCGGAATGGGAAGTTGTAGTTCGTCGTTGATCGCCGCGAGTTGTTGTTGCGCTCGTTGAGAAACGACAAATGGAATCGTGAAGGCGTTCCGTTCCTTATTCAACAACATGTCCGGGAGGACCGGGATCGTGACGCTCTTGGAGGAATTCTCAGGCAATTGAACGGAGAACCGCGTCGGCAAGGCGGACAGGGCTTCTCCCTTTTGCTCATAGCCGAAGGAAAGTTGAAAATCTGGCCCCGAGAGGTGGACGCGAGTGAGCGGCTTGTTGGCTTGGGCGGTGAGTTGGAACGAGGTTTCCATCGGCAGGGAGACCTGTGTCCCGACCACGGGGATCACGCGGTCTTCCTGGCTGTCCATTCCCGTGTAGCTCGGATAGTCCGCCGAAATCTCGATCGCGTCGATCTTGGGCGGGTCGACGACTTGAATCCGGAAGGGAGCCCGATTAATGAAGTCCCCGGCTCGGATCCACACGTTGTGATCATTGACCACACGGCCCAGCGTATGCCGGAATTCTTCATCCCCGACACGAGACATGTTGACGCGGCCACGATCCTGTCGCGAGCCGCCAAAGCTGATGAACTGCATCGTGGCATTTGCTGGGGGAATGGTCCCCTCCGCCACGGTCGCCAGAATTTGAAGGTCGGAACCTTTGGGATGTTTGTAGACACGTTGGTCATCAAACTCGCGAACCCGGTCGCCGGGCTGGGAGATGATTTGAACTTTGAGAGCGTTCTTCCGGAATGGTTCCCAGTAATTGTCTTTGCCCAAAATATAGGCGTTGTACCAACGTTCCATTCCCTGGGCGTGAGTCAGTCCCAACACGAGGACCGAAACGAACAACGTGCCGGCAACGATCAGACTCCGTCGCAAGGGAGTCGCATTAAATGACTCCTCGATGGGCAATCGATCGAGCGCTTGGGCCACTTCATCGGTGTTCTGGTGGAGCATCTGGGTTTGCAGTTCGGAACCGCCCGTTTCCCCGAGTTCCACGGCAGTAATCAACCGGTCATTCAGTTGGGGAAATCGACGTTCCAGAGCGAGAGCCAGGTCCCGGGCACGCATCGTCCGAAACAGGCGAGCCACGAGCCAAGTGAGCAGCACCGCCGCCAGCACGACCATCGCCATCAGCAGGGTCATGATGCGAAACGAGGAGGGCAACTCCAGTTGGCTCAGCCAAAACCATCCGACATCGAGTCCGTAGGTCAGCCAGAACAGCCCACAAGCGAGGGCGATGACGACGGCTAGCCCCTCCAGGAAGATGTACCGTCGAATCCACCGGCGGAACCGGCCCAAGGCCTGTTGTATCTCGGGACGGGTTTGCGTCACAGCGTGCTTCCGTCTCAATATTGTTAACGGACAAGGGATTTTAGACGAGAGTCCGACTTCCACCTAGATGTCTTATGGATTTCAACGTCCTCAAGACGAATTTGTTCCGGTGAATCCGGGGGGAAAGTG
>JAGQQQ010000271.1 GCA_020426125.1 Planctomycetaceae bacterium | reverse complement strand
TTCCGAGTCCGACTGGTTAAGTGGATGTGTCGGATATTGGCTCTGGACGATAGGCGGCCCCCCTCTCCTGGGCGTTTTCCCAATTATCGGTGGAGTCTTGGTCGCCTTCCTTTTGATTCGGGGATGCCGCGACGATCTGCCTCGGAGTTTCTGGCTGTTGCCCCCACTGACGATCTTCGTCAGCCGAGAAGCCTTGTATCCTGGCCCGGAGTTTCACGACCTGCTGATGTGGCTGATTCTGTGGAGAACGGTTCGATCCTCGGATCTGCAATTCTCTCCCCGCTGGTTGATCGCATTAATTTTTCTGATCTGGGCCAACACGGGTTCGTTTCCGATCCTGGGATGGGTCTGGCTCAGTTTGACTCTGGCAACGGAAAGGATCCCCACGTTGAGCGAGTACGCCGATTCCACTCGGTTTCGCTCAGCGGACCATTTTGCTCTTCTCCTCTTCGCATTGATTGGCGGTTCCCTGACTCCTCGCGGAATTTGGACCTGGCTGGACTCCCTGGTCCTGATGGTTCCTGAGGCGTTTCCCTCGGGCGGCGTACTGCCAGATGCCGCGAGCCGAGCGGTCAGGCCAGAGTTTTGGGGCTTTCTCCTGATGAATCTGGTCTGGATGGTGTCCGTTTTCCAGCGAAAGTCTTTCCGGTCCCTTCGTCTTCTCGAATGTCTGATCGTCATCGAACTCGCGATGGGGAATAAGGAGCTTTTGCCAGTTCTGGCGGTTTGGGTGGCGACTCGCATCTTCTCGGTCCCTGCTAGCCAACGAATCGAGCAGAACCGCAAGCCGCTTATCGCCAAGGAGAAGCCGTTCATCGTCGTTCTCACCGCGATCTTCCTGGTGTTTGCACTCGTGGACGCGGCGGGCGTGTGGCCCCCCTTTCATCGTCGCTGGGGAATCGGAGTCTCCCAGAAACTCGACATCCGCCTTCTCGACCCCAGGCTCTTCAATCCAGATGGGCCGGCCGTCGGCGCCTGGACCTGGGATCGTCGCTGCGCCGGCGTCATCGCCTGGATGGGAGGCAATGTTGAACTCGCGGACCATCCCCAGCGTGCACTCCTCGGAGGCCGGACGAAACAACATGCCGGTGTCCTGCGCGACCTCCGTTCCTCCCATCGTGCTCGATACCGACTCGAAGATGGAACTTGGGGGGGCTGGGTCGACGTGCTCAACTCCTGGAATGTGGGTTTGTTACTTGCTCCCGTGGAACAGGTTGGAATCAATCGGGCCTTGATGAAGACAACTTGGCAGCCGGCGGATCTCGATTCTCCCTCGGTTCCCTACGTCACAACGGACGACCCGCGATTCGCGCCATTCGTCCTCGAAACCATTCAACAGCAGGGATTTGTCGAGTTTGGTCCCTGGCAGCCCACGCAGGATGTTTATGCGGGACACGGCTGGCGACTCGATCCCCTCGCCTGGATGGGTGCGGGAATCGATCCCGAGCCGGCCGTTCGACAGTCGCAGATGTTCCGGGCGATGGACCTGCCTTTGGCATCGCTTCGGGCACTCCGGCCCGTGGGAGGTTCGCTGGAAACAACCGAACTTCGAAACGAATGGCGAACATGTCAGTTCGCTTTGGAGGCTCAAGAGCGAATCACTTTCGGCCAGTCGAGTCTCTTCCGGCGACTCGTCCTGGACTCTTTCCTGGGAGCAGAGAAACAACCATCGGTAGAAGTGACAACCCGAAACCCGTGGCGAGAAGCACTTCGCCATTACCGAAATGGTTCTTTGGAGCAAGCTCTCGCGGAGCTTCCCAAAGAGGATTTCGAAGCGGACTTCGCTCGCGGAATGATCCTCCTCGAATGGGGAGAATCCGCGTCCGCAGATGAAACATTCCAGTCTCTGACCGGCGACGAGGTTCCCAATCACCTTCGCATCGCCGCGAGTTACTGGCATCAGCAGATCAGTTCCCTTTTGGAAAATGCGAAATAAGGCAAAGGTGTTGGTTCCTTCCTCCTCCTTCCGTCCCATGTTCGCCGCCGTCTTCGTGACGGGTTTGGCCTTCGCTTCCTGGCTCGCGTTCCCAATCGTCTGGGAGACCGATTCCAACGCAGACAGAATCCCTCGTGCCGCGGTTCAAAGCGAGGCATTGATCGTTGACGAGGCGCGATGCGCCGAATGCCACGCCGACATCACTGCGGGCTATCACACGGCACCCCACGCCCGAACATTACGCCAAGGGACGGATCCGGATGTCATCGCACGATTTCTGAGCCGACACTTCCTTCGCGAAGAAACCGGCGTCGAGTACTCCTACATCGAATCGAACGGTATGCTGATGGTCCGGTCGAGCGCTTACGCCCAGCCATTGCCGATTGAATGGGTTGTCGGTTCGGGGACTCACGCCTCGACCCCTCTGGTGACGATTCCAAACACCAACGAGGGGACCTCCATGATCGAGCACGTGGTCAGCTGGTATCCGAGCGGCGAATTGGGAATCACGCTCGGCATGGAAGAATTGCTGGAAAAGCACGGGATCCTTGCCTTGGGACACCCTCGGCCTCCGGAGGAGACGATCAACTGTTTTGGCTGCCATTCGACGTTTGTCCCGGTTCATGACGAACGGATTGATTTCGACCATCTCCAGGCTGGGGTGGGTTGTGCCCGATGCCATTGGGATTTGAAGCAACATCTCTTTGATATGGACCACACCGGGGAAACAACCATTGAACGGTTTTCCGAGCTTTCGCCGTCGGAGGCCATCGACCGTTGCGGGGAATGCCATCGACGCGCGAGCGAATTGGGAGGAGAGATCCGCCCGGAGGACGAGACGCTGATTCGGTTTGCTCCCGTGGGACTTTCGAAAAGCCCCTGTTTTCTAAACCAGGATTCGGCTTTGGACGAACAAGGGAATCCGATCCGGTTTGACTGCGCGAGTTGCCATGACCCTCATGGACCGACGAATCCCGATTGGCGGTTTCACACGGCCGTCTGCAATCGTTGCCATGACGCGGAATCGGAGCACGTTTCGGGCTGCTCCGTCGAAAACCGCGAGTCCAACTGCCTCCCCTGCCATATGCCGAGCGTCCCCGCAAATGACTTTCTGAACTTCACAGACCACTGGATCCGGATCCGAGAAAATCCGAGACGCGAGTGACCGTTCAGAGTTCCCGTTTGCCGCCATAGGATTTGTCAATTGCCATGGCTGGGGGAATGAGGCATCGGCTAACAGGAGCCTATTCCGGCGCCGTTTGCGGGTTCCGAGTTGGTCTTTCGCGCCGTGACAATCAACGAGTGAATTCGGAGGAAACACGAAAATGGACCTTTCCCCCCGTGTCTATGTGCATTCCAAAATTGCCCGCGTGATTCGGCTCTTCGAGGACCTGTCGAACAGCCATACCATCCGGTTCCCAATCCATCAGCAACTTGATCGCCGGGCTCACCGTCTTAAAGAGGCTCACACCCAAGGGAATGAGGCGGTCGTACCAATCATCACGAGTTGGCATCCAACATTGAGTGGAGCCACGCCCGACATGGTGCTCGGGGGACCATTTTCCTTGTGCGATAGTCGCGAGACCGTAGCGAGGGAACATGGGTATTCCAATTGGGAAGCCGCGCTCTCACAGGGAACCATCCCCCCCAATCGCGATTTTGAACTGGCTGTCGATGTTCTGCTTTCCGGAGACATTGATCATCTTCGCCAACTGCTTCGCAGAGACGGATCGCTGGCCCATCGACGATCACGATTTGGGCACGAGGCGACGTTGCTTCACTATCTCGGGGCCAACGGTGTTGAGACGGAGCGGCAAGTCGTCCCGCTCAACTCGGCGGTCCTGGCGAAGTTGCTGATCGACACCGGCTCCAACGTCAACGCGACCGCGAAAGTCTACGGTGAGAGCACACCGTTGGAATTGCTCATGACCAGCCAGTTTCCCGCCGAGGCGGGAGTCCGAGACGATGTTCGCGATATTCTCCTCGCGGCGGGCGCGATCAGTTAGGCCGACAGTCATAAGTTCGCCGTTGGCCGTCGGGGCCGACCTGGACGGCGAATGATTTCCCATCCAGGGCAACAGAGGCTTTCACCCAGACCCCCTGGCAGTCTTGTGTCGTCCCGGTATTCGCGATGAACTCTCTGGGAGCTTGTTCCTCGTCGGCGAGAGCGATGTTGCGGTGCAGTTGATACCAGTGTTTGAGAGATTCACATGCCCTCAAAGTCGAAATCGTTTGGGGATGGCCCCCTTTGGTCGGGCCGTTGCACATCACCGCCACCAAGGGATCGATCGCTTTCACCAACACGGGATTATTACTAACGGGAAGGCCATGATGCGTGACCATAAACAGGTCCACCTTGCCGATCGAGTTGTTGGGGGTGACCAACTTGGCCTCAACGTTCCAAGTGAGATCGCCGCAGCAGAGGAATTCAAAGTCACCATATTGGAAAAGAAGACTCAGGCTTGCGGCGTTGTCAGAGGAATCCTCCTCGCGAAGGTCCGCTTCGTCAGCAAACGGATTCGGGGGTCCGGAGTTTTGAATCACCTCACGGCTTCCCGACAAGACGGTGACCTTCAATGGCAAATCGCCCGAGTCCAGGACAAAGGTGTCTCCCGCCTTGAGCGGTCGGGACTGATTCTGTGATGCGGACCGATACTCTGCGATGCGGTCCTGAAACTCATTATCCTCCTGTAAGGCGTCGGGAATCCCCCGATCCCAAAACACTCCAATGGGAATCTCCGCCGCGAGAGCGGCGTGGTTGCCATAGTGATCGCGGTGCCAATGGCTCACAACGGCATGATCGATATTCGTTTCTCCGGCGACGTTGCGGACAACATCCAGGATCCGGTCACGGTCCCGTCCCCCCAGATCCGGATAACCGGAGTCGATGAGGATGGTTTCTCCGGCGGGAGTGACGAGAAACGTCGCAGCGCCCCCTTCGACATCAATAAAGTAGATCTCGAATTTGCGGCCCTCGGCCGCTTGAGCAAGCTGGCCTGTCATCGCGAGGAGCAGAAGGAAAAAGCCGAGCGGGATTGCCATCCGAGTCATGGGAACATCCAGGGATCAATGGGCAGTGTTGGTCCGTCGTAACGGCAGTTGGAATTCCCTGCGTTACGAGAGAAAGTCTTACCAGATCCGTGGTCCCCATCGCAAAGGGACATTCACGTTTTCCGCAAACGCTCCAGACCGAATCGAGTCTCCCACCGTGACTCAATCCTCGGAGACGTCCGATGAGTCGAAGACAAACTCGACGGACCGATCAATCACGACCGGATCCTTTTCAGGTCCCAAATCGAGCGTAATACGGATGTTGTACTGGCCATTCGGGGGAATGGTCCGAAATCGGAAGCGAAGCTGATCCTCGCCACCCGGGAGAATCCATCGGCCATAACCGGCCGCCAGGGTCATGGAAGCTCCATCGACACTTGTGACTGTCAACGATCCGTTCAACGGCGTGTGGCGTTTCCCGACATTCTTAACCGGCAAAACGATGGCCGGGAGCCGCCCGGTGGGATCCCATTCCATCTCCCCCGGTACGAGAACCGCCTCGCCTCCAGAGCGTGCAATCAATCCGACCAGGACGGGCGCCCCGGAATGCTCCGGCATGCTGTCTTGTTCCGCGAGTACGCGGACGTATCGATGTTCCGAAAACTCTTGTGTCGGACTCAGCATCAAGAGAATGTTCTTTTCACGACCAGGAAGAAGGGTGACCTTCTCGGGTCGCACGCGGAGCAATTCCGCCGCGAGCCCAGTTTCATCCAAAGCCTGGAGTGTCAACGTGACCGGTTTCTCCGTGTTATTCGTCAGTTTCAGCGGAGAAATCCGGTTGCCACCGCGTTCCATGGAAAACTCCAACTGACCGGGTTCGGCGGTGATTCCGTCGGCCAGGGGAACCAGATTCCGATTCTGAGCGGGAAATTCTTCAGAGTTCACGGTCAAGGGAACCCGAGTTCCTCCCCCTCGGTTTCGACCATCAAAGAACTCAAAGGCGACTTCCTTATTCCCTGAACTCAGCGGATGAGGAATGAACTCCTGCAATCGCAATCGGGTTTTCGCGAGGATCTTGATGTCATACTTCTCGGGAGCTTCATTGCCTTCGCGAATGGGCATCGCCACGAAGAACGGCGGATTGTTTCCCCCTCCCTGCGGGTCGAAGATCTGACACCGAGTCTGAAAAGACATGGGGCTATCAGTCGGATTGAACACGTGCGAAACGAGTTTGGCCAGGCCGTTTTCCTCGACCAGTTCCACGGAGTCAACCTGCAATTGGCTGAGCGCCTCGGCGCGGCCTCCCTGAATGGTGATGTCACACCGCAACAAATACTGAGTCACGTAACGTACGGCGATGCGGGTGTCATCACCGGTCTGTGATCGGGGGACGTCCTGAACTTGGCCCAGATCCTTGACGAGGATCCCGTAGGAATGAAAGGTTGAATTGACGATCGGCACACGGATCCGACCTCGGATCAGATGCTCCTCACCACTTTTGAATTCGACCAGTTCCGGCCCTTCGATTGTCAATTCCGTAGGAGGCGGGACTTCTTCATTGGACGCGATGACGCCATTTTCCCGTTGCGTGATTGCAATCGGTTTGATGGACAGCGTGGTC
>JAGQQQ010000270.1 GCA_020426125.1 Planctomycetaceae bacterium | reverse complement strand
GACGCCAATGGTGAAGCTTCTTGTCGCTACGCAACCCGGCCATTTTTGGCCGGGCCACCCCGCGGTTCCCGTTTGAACGGATCAGCCGCTCCGCGAGCCCCGGCACCGGCTTGTCGAAAGCCCATAAACACGAACAGGAAATGCTCCTGGAAGCCGCGTTCAGTAAGCTTACGGCGGCGGCGCAAACGTCGTGATCACACTGCAATGGCAGGAAAGAGCCATAGCTTCGATGGGGCAGGCTCTCGCTCGACTCCAACATTTGGACCGTTTCTATCCTCCCGAAATCCTGGTGCGTTTTAACGTACCAGGCATTCTGCACCGTTTTACTTCCATGATCCCACCTTCAATCGCCGGATGGCAACGGCGAGTTGTCCTGCGGCGAGGCCACCGTCATTGGGGGGGATTCGACCGGGGAGTTTGAGCGGGAGCGTGCCAATTGCCAATTCAACGATCAACTCCGTCAGCAAGCGATTCTGAAATACTCCGCCGCAGAGGACAACCGGGAGCGAGCCGAACCGATTGGCGACGTCGAGGATTCCCCTCGCCAATGTGCGATGAAATCGCATCGCGATCGCTGATGGTGAGGTACCACTGAGGCGATCCTTCCAGAGGTCCTGAAACATCGGCCGCCAGTCAAGCTGGATGGGTCTCGAATCCGAGATAGCCAACCGGTAACTGCCACCCGCCGATCGGTCGGCGATCGCTTCGAGCAACATCGCAGGTTGGCCGTCGTACTCGATTCTGTCGATCGGGAGAGTCATCGCTGCCGCGGCGTCGAATAACCGTCCAGCGCTGGTCGTTTTCGGAAACTGTTGTCCCTCGCCGATCAACCGTCGAACCGTCTCGGTGTATCCAAGCGGAAGCATTGGAAACATTGTTTTGATGGACTCATCGGGGCCGAGGGCGTCGATGAGCAGAAACATCGCGACCCGCCAGGGTTCCCGAATGGCTGCCTCTCCGCCCGGCAACTGAAATGGCCTCAAATGGGCCACCCGGTCGAACTCGAAGTTCGGATGGACTCGAAGAAACTCTCCGCCCCAAATGGTGCCGTCGGTGCCATATCCGGTGCCATCCCAGGCGACGCCCAACACCGTATGATCGAGCAGTTGGTGTTCGACCATCCCGGCGGCGACATGGGCGAGATGATGCTGAACGCGGACAGTGTCACCCCACTCCGCTGCCTGTTGAGCAGTCCAATACTCGGGATGCTGATCACATGCGAAACGCTCTGCTTGAAAACGGTAAAGCTGCTGGGCATCTTCGACTTGTGCGAGGAATCGTTCTCGATTGGAAACTGTTTCCAGATCGCCAATGTGAGGACCAAGGACGGCTTGCGTGCCGTTGCTCCAGGCGCAAGCGACCTTCTGATGTCCTCCGAATGCCATCACGGGGATGTTCGCGTCCAACGGCAGCGAAAGCGGAGCCAGTCCCCGTGCCAGCCGAATTGTGACCGGACACCCGGCAATGAATCGCACGACGCTGTCATCGATGGAACGCACAATCGGACGATCGTGATGCACAATGAGTTCAGCAATTGCTCCGAACTTTTGCTCTGCGTCTTTTGGGTCAACAACAATCGGTTCTCCTTCGAGATTGCCGCTGGTGCAAACGATCGGGCCACCGAACTGTTGGGCCAACATGGCATGCAACGGCGTCGATGGCAGCATCACCCCGACGTCCGTGAGGCCGGGATGAATGCCGTCGGACAGCCCCGTTCCTCGCGAACGGCAAAGGACGATCGGATTCGCTGGCGATTCCAGTTCCTTCCGTTCTTTCGCCGACAACTCCGCGAAGTCTTGGGCAACCAACGCATTCTCAACCAGAATCGCCAGTGGTTTGGCCGGGCGTCCCTTTTTCTTTCGTAGCTCTGAAACGGCTGTATCGTTCGTGGCATCACACAGCAGTTGATACCCGCCGACGCCGCGCAACGCGATGATGTGTCCCTGACGCAGGCTTGAGATGGCCGCTTGAATAGCCTCCGCCCCTCGTCCCTTGTGTTGGCCCTTCGCATCAACGGCCCAGACCCGGGGACCACACTTTTCACAGCCAATCGTCTGCGCATGGAACCTGCGATCATCGGGCGAGGTGTATTCTTTTCGGCAGTCCGCGCAGAGGGGAAACGCGTCAAGCGTGGTGTAATCCCGTTCATAGGGCATCTCGCGGATGACCGTCCATCGGGGACCACACGCGGCGCAGGTCGTGAGCGGGTAGAGATGCCGCCGATCGTGCGAATCGGCAACCTCGTCGAGGCACTGAGGGCAGACTCCCGTGTCGACAGGGACCGGAGTTGTCAGTGGTCCCGTGTTATCATCGCGACGGATGTGGAATTGATCCCGGTCTTGTGGTTCGGCGTCTTGGCGTTGAATATCAATGATCTGGCAGCCAGACGGGAGCGCTGTCGGAAGTGACTCACAAAACCGATTGATGGCCTCGGAAACGCCTTCGAGCGTGATGGACAGCCCCTTCAGGGTATTGCGAACATCGCCAGCCAATCGCAGACTCGCTGCGAGGCGTGCAATTGCAGGACGCACACCCCTCCCCTGGACCTGACCCGTCAACAGGAGTTCGACAGCAACGATCGTAGACGGGCTCAACGGGATTTCACCATTTGATAGACGCCACACCGAGGGTCAACGGCCAACAGCTTCCGACGACTCCGCAAAAGCTTCCTGGGCTTTCCTTTGTTCCCTCAGAAAGTCACACCACTCCGCGATGCCGTCGTCGTTCATCGCGCTCACTGAGAAAAACCGCAGTTGCGATTGAACCAGCTTGGCGTCTTGCTGGGCTTTCTCGACGGAAAACGGAACATACGGCAGAAGGTCTGTCTTGCTGATGACGACCACGTCACTGGAACGAAATGCTTTGGGATACTTGCCCGGTTTGTCGTCTCCTTCGGTGGCACTCAGGAGGACGACACGCAGATGTTCTCCGAGGTCATGGGAGGCCGGGCAGATGAGGTTGCCGATGTCTTCGACGAAGAGAAAATCAAACGGGCCCGCCCCCAGTTCGGGGAGCGCCCGTTCAATGAGCGGCAGCTCCAGGTGACACGCCCCGCCTGTGGTGATTTGATGAGACGGAGCAAACGGAGCCAACCGCTCGGCATCCCGTTCCGTTTCCACGTCGCCAACGAGAATCCCCACGCGAAAATCGCGACCGAGATTTTCAGCGGTCTTTTGGAGCAGGGTTGTCTTCCCAGCCCCGGGAGAGGAGAGCAGGCGAACAACGTAAGTGCCGTGTTCACTCATCGACTTCCGAAACCCGTCGGCGGCACGCCGGCGTTGTTCCTTGAGATCGACTTTGACATCAATGGTTCGCTCCATGTCTGAAACTCCTGGCAAGCCGTTTGATGGAAATGTGGACTCTGATTCTTTGGGTCGGCGAACCTTGGAGTGCGATGACTGGTCATCGCTTTCTTGTTGGCACTCCGTGCTGGTGTCGATCAAGGGTGTCCGACCAAAGGAGACCCGAATTCAAAGAAAGCGGTGACGAGTCGCCGCACTCCA
>JAGQQQ010000269.1 GCA_020426125.1 Planctomycetaceae bacterium | reverse complement strand
TGTCCGGCAACTCGCTGGTTGGTCTTCCGTGGCTCTGAGAGCTTTCGATCTGTTGCTTTTGTCATCGATCACATTTCTTCTCGCTCGTTTAATTCGCATCAACGGCGAATCATGGAATTCCCCTCGCAGTGCCGGCCTGTTCCTGTCTCTCTTTGGGCTCTACTTCTCGCAAAGTGAATGGGTTCACTGCCAGCGGGACATCTGGATGCTCTGTCCCGCGTTGCTCGCCGTATCGCTTCGAATCCGCCATCTGACGCGAGTCCGGGAAGCCCTGCGACCTCGGTTCTCTTCGTCCTTCATTGAAGGGGCGCTATGGGCCATGGCCTTCTGGCTCAAGCCGCACATTGCCATTCCCGCTCTGGCCGTGTTCATCGTCTCTTGGATCGTCTCGCGAAGTCGTCGCTTTGCGGTGATCGACTCCCTGGGCATCCTGACAGGGGGAGCCGCAATCGGGGCACTCGGCTCCGCGTGGCTGATCAACACGGAGGCTTGGGAACCGTTTTGGGAGATGCAACTCCAATGGAACCCCGAATACCTGCAAGCGGGACGGCAACGGCTCACCTGGGATCGCTTTGCGTCGGTCTGGGGAAATCTGGCCCCCTGGAGTTGGCTGCATCTGGTGGCGTTGCCAGCGTGCGTCTTGTTCGTGTTCAAAGCGGTGAAACGGCGAAAGGACGTCGCAGTCGTCGACGGAGTCTCCATCCCAACGCTGCTGATGGCCGCGTTGTATCTCGGGTGGGTCACGCAAGTCCTTCTGCTCCAACACCCGTTTGCCTATGTGCATCTCCCCCCCGTCATACTGGCGACGGCGATTACCCTTGGAATCCGCGTCCCTGAGTCGACCGCTGCTTGGTTGGCTCCTGCGTGGACCGCATTCGCCGCTCTGGCATTGCTTGCGTCTCCGGTTGCTTCACTGAGCCGACTCCATCACTGGGGAGATTGCCTCACCAAGGGGGCGGTCCCCGAAGTTCAACAGGAAATCCAATTGCAGCGGTGTCCCGACTGGGCGGAACTTCGCCCGGTCATGGAATTTCTCAAGCAGCAACAACTCGAAGATGGCGAACTCACCGTCTATCCCGGCACCGCGATTGTTCTGTATCCCCAATTGAATCTTCGTCCGCCTCACCGCTATGTCTATCTCGATGCCTACGCCCGCCTCTTTCCCAACCGCGTCTCGTTGATCGAACACACGGTCGCCTCGTGCGGCCATCGCTATATTGTCAGTAGTCTTCGAGACGCCGGAATGTCAATGGAAGGGATCACAGACGAAATCAACACGGAATCGATGCTCCCCAACTGTTTTCCCGTCGAGCGGCTCAACGAATTCCCATATACGCAGCCAGTCGTCTTTCGCTCCGGTCAGTATTGCGTTCATCGCGTCATGGGGCCACTTGGCCCGATGTGCACCGAGTATCTCCCGCTCCGGGATGCCGTTCCAGTGAAACGGCTCAACGGAATTCGGGTTGTGCATCAGGGAATTTCGACGAATGAGTGATCGCCATGAGAGTTGACAACGCTGCGATTCCGTACCAGCCCAAGCAGGCCGTCGCGGCCCTTGCCAATCCGTATTGAGACTCGACCTGTAGCTGAAAGACGCGACTGCACTTTCCTTTCGATCGAAAGATTCGATGAAGTGCTCCGTCAACACCACGTCCTCATCACGACTCGACGACTGACTCGGTATCCGATCGTTCAGGGCCCAGTCGTCACAAAGGACATGGCCAGAAAACCACAACAGCCTCAGTGTTCATCAAGTGACAAAACCCGAGCGGACGATTCGATGACGAGTTCGTTGGATTTCGACCTCGCAGACGTCAATTCACTAATCCCCGGCGTTTTAACTCGGAGACCACACTGCGAACGATTTCGGAGACTTCCTCCGGTGCATGTCCAACACCACAGGATCCTTGGTCAGATCCCTTTCGGGGAGGACAGCCGCCGACCGGTTGGTCTGTGAAGCCATGTTCCGAGAGAAGGCATTGCAGCGAGTTACTCAGAGTCGAGAGATCCTTGAGTTGTTCGTCCGACAACGGCTGCCGTCCGCGGCCCATCTGGAATCCACGAAGGTCGACTGCCGCGCGGAAACCATCGGGGAATTCCGCCTGATAGATCATCGTGTCGAACAACGTCACCAGGTCGTATTGAATCTTCCGGGCCTGATCGAGCTGCGCGGACAGCGTCAGATCATACAGCTTGCGTGTGACCTCGGGGACGACTCCGCTACTGGCGTTGGTGCCGCCATCGCAACCGATCAGCAACATCGGCATCAGCGCCGCATCCCAGCCAGTGAGAAAGCTGAATTCGGGACGGTTGGGCCGGACCGCCTGAATCATTCGAATCA
>JAGQQQ010000268.1 GCA_020426125.1 Planctomycetaceae bacterium | reverse complement strand
AACGGGTCGGATTCTCCGACTGGGGCTGCTACGGGGGGACTTCGACTCCTACGATCGACAAATTGGCCGATGATGGGGTCCGGTTCACGAACTTTTACGCCGGCGGCAGCGATCCGGAAAAATCCTTATGGTGCCTGACAACCAGCGCACACGGTGGACATGTACTGGGGTCGCGAACAACGCGGAATCTGTACGACGCGATGTGGCTTGGTGGATACGCCACAGCGTTCATTGGGCTCTGGAAGCAATCCGGCTCCCCCTTGGATATCGGAGCGGAAGAATTCGTCGGATTCCTTTCGAAAACTCCCGTCTCATCTTTTCCAGAAGAGGTTGCTGTGGATCGAGCCACGCTGCGAATTTTGGCCAATCGGGGTGAGTCGAAAAAGTTCTCCTGCGATCAGCTGCTTGCGAACGAGGTGAAGACTTATCTGGACCGAGCCCGACGGACGCCGCGTCAATTTTTCCTCCATGTTGTCTTGCCATCACAGGCCTCGTTTCAGAATGGTCCCAAGGGGCGCGCGCCGACCGATATTCGCACTGACGATGCCCAGCGTCTGGATCAATTCATGGCATCGTTGCTTCAAGCTTTAGAACAAACGGGGCTGGCCCATCGAAGCGTGATCCTGCTCACAGGGCTTTCCGGGATCCCGCCAGAGTCCGATGGAGCCCAGAACTCAGAATGGAGTTCCAAGACGCACGGACTCGCCGAGGGGAACTTGCGGCTCCCTTTCATTATTCGCTCCCCAAGGCGGTTTCCCGTCAAGGAATCACCTGCTTTGGCAGCAATGTGGGATCTCTACCCCACATTCCTGGAATGGGGAGTTGTGCAACGTCGTGTTCCTGGCATGAACGGGGCGTCTCTCATTCCCATATTGCGTGGGGAAGAGAAATCTCGACAGGAACTGCTGTATTGGCGAACGGACGACGGCGCGGCTCAGGCCGTTCGACGAGAAGAGTGGAAAGCGGTTTACTTGGCCACAGAAAAATCCCTCCGGCTCTATAACCTCTCTCAGGATCCCGGTGAAACGACCAACGTCGCTCAAGAGCATCCCAAGGTTGTCGAACGTATGCTGGCGAAGTAGATCTGCCCATTTTGTGGAACCAGGGGCTCGCTCCTTGGGCGAGCCGCGGATGAAAGGCTCTGCCGGTCCGGCGTGAACAAATAAGCTCTTTCTCCGGAAAGCCCTGCCAGGCGAAGGAGAAAGCTCTCATGGAAACGTGTGAGTCGATGTCGCACGTCCGTTGGGAGTCCAAGTCCCATATTGTGTTCACACCAAAATTCCGGAGAAAGGTCATCGATGGAAAACGGCGAGGAGTGATCGGACGGATCCTTCGGGATCCTTGTGAGCAGAAAGGCGTGGAGATATCGGAAGGGCATGCGATGCCGGACCCTATCCCCCTGTGCGTCAAGATTCCGCCGAAGTCTGCGGTTTCCTCCGTGATCGGTTTCATCAAAAGCAAGGGTGCTGTCCGAATCCATCGCGAGTTGCTGAAAGAACGTCGCATGACGGGACCGCACTTCGGAGCACCAGTTTACTGGGTCAGCGCGGTTGTCCGCGACGACAGCGCTCGTGTACCAGGCCGGCCTTCTCCAGCAGACGCTTGAACGAACTCTCCGAGCGGACCTCCTGCCCCTGCGGGGAGTGCAACATCACGTCCCTCAACTTGCGCCCCCCCAACTCGGATGCGCCCGTTTGAGAGCCTGGATCCGGCACACGACGTCCTCGCCAAATTCACCCGGAGACGTTTGTGGCTTACGGAACGGATCGTGCAAACCGTCCAACCTTGCTGGAGAAACGGCTCTTTCCATTTGTGTTCGGTCTTTCAGCTGATCCCCAATTCCTCGCACAACTGTTGGAACGGTTCGATTCCACGTCCCGCACGCATCGCAAACTCAGTCTATTGGTCCATCACATCGGTTTCATTCCAAGACATGGTTCGATCCCCTTTCGATCAAACCATGGACTCAATGTGGTCCTCATGTCCTGAACCTGTGCCCCTTGCTCCCTGATATCAGGAAGAGGCTGGGATTTATCCTCCCAATACCTTGCTGATCGTTTCGCGAAGAACTTGGCCTGACCGTTGGAGCGCGGTCAGTTCCTTGGGCCAGAGATCGACTTCAATGTGTGAGACTGCCCCATTTCGACCGACAATGGTCGGCACGCTGATGCAGACATCGTGGAGTCCATAGGCCCCATTCTGGAGTGATGAGACGGGAAGAATCCTCTGCTGATCGAGTGCGATTGTGTGAATCACGTCGGCGATTGACACCCCCACGGCAAACCCGGCTCCCCCCTTCTTCTTTATCACTTCCGCGCCGGATCCTCGCGTCTTCTTTTCCACTTCCGCGATCAGCGTTGATGTCACGCCAGGGTATTTTTCGAGAGGAAGGCCAGCGATTTGAGCATTCGACCAGTTCGGGACCATGCTGTCGCCATGTTCGCCATAGATGGTGACCTGAACTTGACTCGGCTGAACATCCAGTCGTTGGGCGAGCATGCTTCGCAGCCGGGTGGTATCAAGTACCGTTCCCAGACCGATGACCTGATTGGGAGGGAGATCCAGTTCCTTAGTGGCGAGATACGTCAACACATCAACCGGATTCGACACGACGAAAACGATCGCGTCTTTCTTGTAGCCATGAGTTTTGAGATCGCCAAGAATATTCCGGAACAACGCGACGTTCCGGTTGATCAGATCGAGCCGACTCTCATCGGGCTTCCGACGAAGTCCGGCGGTGATGCAGATCACATCGGCATCTTTGGAACCTTCCGGACCGCTCGGAATGATCCGTTGATCGGATGTCAGCGAGGCCCCGTGCAGCAGGTCCAAGGCCTGTCCCTCGACCAGGTCTTGATTAACGTCGACCAAGGCGATTTCTCGGACAATGCCTCCGAATTGGAGCGCGGATGCCGCGCAGGAGCCGACCAAGCCGCCTCCACCAATAATTGATACCTTCATCAAGCTTCTCCGCTTCTTAACGGGATCCCATGCGCAGTTCGATCGGGCGACTTCTTCCGACTGTTTGTCATTCGGCAACTCATCCGCACGGACTCAGTCGAATTCCTTTGGCACTGTACAGCTCTCATACCGGTTGGAATCGCTGTATTCGTTCCGATGACCGCATTTAGCCTAGGATTCTCGTTGAAGAAACGCAAATCGGGAAGGCTGGGCAACTCTTCATTCCTTTTTCCTCACCAAGTTGATTTCCTTGTCGATGGCGATTTGCGATCATCCATCGTGCGTAATTTCCTAATTTTTTGGAGGGTCTCATGAAATTTCTCTTTCCCATCCATCTGTTGTTGCTGATTTTGGCCGCAACCGGGTGTGATCAAGTCCAACAAATGGCGAAACGCGAGGAATCCCAGGAACCTCCGCAAATCCCGGCGAGACCGGTCGAAATGCCCGCGACTCAGGTTGCCGACGATCCTCCTCCGCCCAAGCCGAAGACACCAGAGGAGATTCTGGCTGACTTTGACGCGACACCGACTCATCAAAGAACGAATGAGCAGCTTCAAGAGTTGGGCGCGCTGAAGACCAGCCTGGACAAACTGGAAGTTCTCGATTTGACTCAGAGCCAAGTCAACGATGAAGGGACGGACGTTCTGTCTCGGTTCGCTTCTTGCCGGGAATTGATTCTAAATTCCACGCTCGTCACTTCGGTCGGCTTGGCCCGCCTTCCGGAGATGCCAGCCTTGGAAGTCCTTTCGCTCGATGGTTCCGCCGTCGATACCGGCATCGGCGTCATCGCGAAAGAATGCCCAAAGCTAACGGTCTTAAGTCTGCGGCAGACTCCGATTGGAGACGGTGTTTTTTCCGGTCTCGCGGAGGCGCCCCAATTAGAGGTCCTGCACATCGACGGCAACGTCAACCTCACGGGCAACGAGATGGATGCCCTGATCAAACAGGGGAAATTTCAGTCGCTTCGTGAACTGACCGCGTCCAATACACAGTTGGGTCTGTATATGCTTCGCAATGTCGAGAAACTAAAGAACCTCGAAGTCCTGAACATGTCCAACACTCAAATGGCGGACGACATCGTCAAGGGATTCGCTCAGTGTCCCAACCTCCGGGTGCTGAGACTGGAAAACAACCAGATTTCGGATCAGGGAATTCAAGCCTTGGCACGTCTCAGAAAATTGGAAGAACTCAATCTCTACGGAAACCCAGCCGTCACCGACCAGAGTTTCAACGTGCTCAAGAATCTCAAACAATTGAAGTCGCTAAATGTTGAAAGCACCGGATGTACTCTCGACGCGGCCAAATTACTTAAGGAAAAATTTCTCAAGGAGACGGAAATCGTGATTCAAAACCAAGCTCTTTGATGCCGGGAAGCGGTTCCGAGTCATCGCGTCCAGCGAAGCCATTTCTCAAAGAGAGTTTTCACCAACGGTGTCAGCCGCGTCCGGTTGGACTGGTCCCCGAGTTTGCGAATGGCCTCTGCCGACGTGGGATAAGGATGGATCGTCGAACCGATCTCACGAAGTCCAACACCATTTGTCATTGCGAGCGTGATCTCGGAGATCAGGTCCCCCGCATGAGACGCGACAATCGTCGCGCCGACAATTTTGTCAGTTCCACGTTTCGTCCAGACTTTGACGAAGCCATCCGTTTCTCCATCGAGAATCGCTCGGTCGATCTCTGCGAAATGTTGGACGTAAGTATCGGTGGCGATCCCCTGCTCGGACGCTTCCTGTTCATCCATCCCGACTCGGGCAATCTCGGGGAACGTGTACGTGCACCAAGGGATGGTCAATCCACTCAGTTTCGAACGCCCCAGAAACAACGCATTTTGAATCACGATACGTGCCATGAAATCGGCGGCGTGGGTGAACTTGTATCGCGAACAGACGTCCCCCGCCGCAAAGATTCGGGGATTGGTCGTTCGCAAGCGGTCGTCCACCTTGATGCCCATTTTGTTGTCGAACTCGACATTCGCGACTTCCAGACCAAGGTTTTCCACATTGGGCGCGCGGCCGACAGCGACAAGCAGTTGATCGACGGTCTCGTGATACGTCTGACCATGGGACTCAACGGTGAACTGAATCTTGCCCGATTCGCTACGAACGCGGAGTGATTGACCGCAGCATAGGAGTCGCACGCCGTCTTGTTCCAGAGATTGTCGCACGACCTCGGCCGCTTCGGAGTCTTCTCTGGGAAGGACGCCGTGTGCCGTTTCAATGAGGATCACCTCGGAGCCGAGATTCGCGAATGCCTGCGCCATCTCGCACCCGATTGGCCCAGCCCCAATGACTCCCAACCGGGAAGGAAGCTCAGTCAGCGAAAACAGCGATTCGTTGGTCAGGTATTCGACCGTGTCTAACCCGTGGATGGGAGGCGCTTTTGCGCGGGCACCCGTCGCGATGACCGCCTTCCGGAACTCCAGGGTCTGATCACCAACTTGAACGGTCTCACCACTCGTGAATCTCCCTTCGCCCAGGTACACGTCCACCCCAAGATCCCGAAACCTCGCGGCGGAGTCGTTCGGGCTGATCTCCGCTCGAAGCCGCCGCATTCGCTCCATCACTCTCGCGAAGTCGACCGACGTCCCATTGGAGAGGTCGATTCCAAACGAAGCGGCCATCCTGGCATTTCGCGCAGTGCGTGCTGCGGCAAGAATCCCCTTCGACGGCACACACCCCACATTGAGACAGTCGCCCCCCATCAGGCTGCGTTCGATGAGGGCCACTTTCGCTCCTAGCCCTGCGGCTCCAGCGGCCGTCACCAGTCCCGCCGTTCCGGCTCCAATGACCACAAGGTTGTATTGGCCTTCGGGAGTCGGATTCACCCAGTCCGGCGGATGGACATTCGCCTCCAGTGATTGATTGTGTTCGTCATAGGGCTTCAATACGTCATCAGTCATCGCGAATTTGTCCTCAGGGCGGCTGATCGATTCGAAGTGTTTCAAGTCTTCTTTTCATCCGATGCCGGTTCGCCATCGGAACGGACCGAGTCTGAAGCATTTCCAGGCAGTGATGTCTGTGGCCGAAACCACGTGACCAACTTGCGAATCAGGAGCGGCGTGAGTCCCAGCAGAGCGAAAGCGATTGCCAACTGGGGAGTCAGAATGCCGCGAATGCCCTGCTCGGCAAGTTGATCAAGACTGGGGACACTCGCTCCGGCGTAGA
>JAGQQQ010000267.1 GCA_020426125.1 Planctomycetaceae bacterium | reverse complement strand
ATGCTTCCACGCTTCTCAGCGATAACACCCGTTCTGGAGATTCAATAACAAGATCTTCGGGCAAGTTATCATGGACGTATTGCTCCTGCTGGCGTTTGAGCAACGCTGAAGACCCGGAACGCAGCACACGGGTTTCAATGATTCCTTCACTGTCAATCAGGATGCCAGCAAAGCCCTGATTGTTGTTGCCGTTGTTGTTATTGCCATTGTTGTTGAACTGCGCAAAGGCCGGAATCGCCAGCAGCATCGACACAACGGACGCCATCTTGACACACAGACGCGATAACATCTCTCTTCCCTCCAGGCCCGTCGGCAGGTTCCAATCCGAAACCCTGAATGTTCATCGTAAACAAACACGAGAAGAGAAACGAGAAGCGGCTGCACAAATCCACAAACGCAGATTAAGGAAATCTCGCCGCGACAATTCCCCGACGAACATGCCCCGTTGCGTCGGTGACTGGAGGCGCGATGAGTTGATCCGACTGGACTGCATTTGTTATTCCGCCCCCGTTGGAACGGCGGGAACACCGAGACCACCGGGAAGGGAATTTGATTCCGGACCGAAAGCGGAAACGAATCCACGATAGGTTGCAGCCCTGTCGACGGCATTCAGATCGCGTGCCTTGAGAACGAGATTCCACAGATCCGATGCCTTCCCTTGCTGGACGGATTTCCCGGCAAATAACAAGAACGCATCCTGCTTAAATTCCCCGTCGTAAAGATTCTGAAGGAAGTCATAAGATTCGGCGATCGATGCGGTCTTCATCACGTAGCCGCTGACGCGATGAGCCAACGCATCGAGACGGTCCGGATGCTGCTTGTCCACCTCTCCTCGGAACCCACCGGATTTGATTTTTTCGCTGGCATCCTTCCATTTTCCGGTTGAGATCAATCGTTCCGCGGTCCCACGCAGAGCATCAACGGGATCAATCTCCAGTCGGGCACGGTCAACGTAGGCGATGTCAATCGCGGAGGCCAACGAATTCTCGTCTTTGATTTTCGCGAAGACCTTCAACAAACTGGGCAAGGTTGTGTCCAAAAACGGTTGTCTCTCTTGCACATCAGTTGCGGTGGCACTTGCAAGTGCGTAGTCCCAAATCTGTTGCCGCAAACCCAGCGGAACGAATGTCCGGAGGAGTTGAACTCTCATCTCCAGGTGTTCACCAGCCAGTTGGCTGAGTTCCTGGCATTGCTGGCGATACTGCGCAAAGGCGCGGTCAAGTTTGTTTTGATTCGTCAACCCAAGAACGGACTCCAGATCCCGTTTCACTAATGATGACTGTTTGCCACACTCTTCGTAGATCGCCGTGGCGGCACTCGGACTCGGCGACATGTGCCGGGCAAAACCCATTGCCTTCGTCAAGGCGGTCCAGGATTCCTCAGGTTGATTCCGTTGCAGTCTCAGGAAGGCCACATCGCACGCCGCCAGCGCGGCCGCTTTCGCCGGTGCCGGATTGGGAAGTCCCACAAACGGCTTCCCTTTGCTGGCGTACAACTCCTTTTTCGAGGGGAGCGACAACGGCCCTGGTGGAACATTCACCGCAGCCAATGCGGTTTCCGCTTTCGGGAGCATCTCGTCAACTATCCGTATTCCGTTTTGAGCCAAGGTCGCCGAGGCGACGGCCGCATAAACGCGGCAAGTCAACGATGGGCTGTTTCCTTCCGTGGATGCCAGCTCCTCGATCCGCTTCACGACACCCGCTGACACATTGGAGCCAATCATCTGGCGACCGGCCCAGGCCGCGAGACAAGCCTCTTTGGACGCAACATCCTGCGTTGTTTGAGCGAAGGCAAGGGCTTCATCCGCTTTTCCCCGGGCGACAAGCGTCTCAATAATCCCCATGCGAAGTGGCTCCGGAATCGACAAGTGCCACGTCAAAATGGACTCGAGATCCATATCGAACGACCGGCTCTCCACCGCGGCCCGCCAGCGGGCGGAGAGTTCTCCCTTCACATTCGATTCTTGATGCTGGGAGATAACGGCCTCGGCTTCCCCGGCGCGTCCCAGTGCGACCAGCAATCCTCCCAAGGCAATCGCCGCATCGTGGGAATCGCGAGCGTACTTGGACATCTGACGAGCCTTTTCCAAGGCGATTGTCGCCGATTCATTGGCGGCCGCCGTCTCCTGTCGGCTCAACTGTTGCCAGGCAATCTCCACTAAAGGAAGAATTTGATAGTAATTGGGCGCGTTCCCTTTGCTCTGGAGCAGTTTCAACTGATCTTGAGCTTCCGTGAGCTTTCCCGCCGCGGCAAAGGTGGCGCTCGCAAGCTGCGTCGTCATCGCAGGATTACGATTCCGTCCGATATCTTGAATCCTGGTGATCTCAACAATGTCTTGAAGAATAGCCCTGCGAATCTCCTTCTCCGTGTAGGTTTTGGGACCCGTGTCCTTGACCGACGTCTGAACAAGCCCCTTTGTATCCACATCAGTTTTCTTGACGGGCTCGTTGTCCTGAACGACCGGTTTGGGTTCCTCCTGTATCGCAAAAAAGATTCCCGCTCCGATTGCTGCCACTCCCAACACTGAAACCGCCACGATCAACGGCATTCTGCTTTTCGACGGAGCTTCAGGTTTTTCCTCGACTTGAACACGAGGCGATTTGAAGACCGGAACAATGCAATCCGGATTGCAGCACTGGACATCCTTGCCACCCTGGGTAGGGTCCATATAGCCGACCGTCTCGCACATGGGACATTTCACTTCGTGCGTCCGGTTCTTGATCGGCTTGGGAGCCAGTTTGATCGCGCGGCGAACGGCGGTCGTGTCGACGTCAAAGGGATCATCGCTCTCACCCTTCGCGGCCTCGGCTTTTGCCGGGGCAGGCTTTTTCGTCCCAGCCGGTTTCTGCGCTGCGGCATTGGCAGGCCCCCCTTGGGGAGCGGCCTTTTGGACAGGTTTGGAAGACGGCTGCGGTTTCGACTTCGGTTTGGCGGACGGCTTCCCCGACATGGACGCCCCACAAAACGGGCAGTCCTCCACATCATCTTCCAGAACTGACGATTGACACGCGGGACAGGTACGAAAGTCCATGAGCCTGATTCACTATTGTCGAGGTGAGAAACGATCGTGACCCGGACCGCGAGAAGACTCCTCCGGTCCACAGGATGACAGGGATCTCCACAATCCTATCGGTCGCGATGGTAGGAAGACCAGGGATTTCGGTCGACCGACTCTCCGGGCAGTGATACTATTGTATATGACTTGATCAGACACTGACTAGTTCCGGTTTTCCGTGCGAATTTCGGGAGTCGAGTTCCTTTTGAGGGGGGAATTGATGTTCGCATCAATACGGTGGAGGGAAAAGGCCCTGGCTGAATCTCTTAAGGCGGGGGATTTGCGTCCACAGGGGCGGGCTGTTCCATGGGGAATGGCGAGTTGTGCACTTGCACTTTCGCTTGCCGGTTGTGGCGGGGGGGAAAAAGCCCCCGTGACAACGGGAGATCCCGCCGGACAAACGTCCCAATCTGTTGCTCAAGGCAATCAAATACAAACGTCCACACAATCAGGCGGAAACGGGACCGCAGGCGGAAACGGGACCGCTTCCCCTGCCGTTGATCCCGAGAAAAAGGAAACAAAATGGATCGGTGACATTCCTTATGACGTGTTCTACGACCAACCACTTTCGATCGCTGCGGACACGACTCGACTGGGACAGACGGTCCCTACCAGTCTGACCCCCGAAGGCTCACCGACTCCCGGGGGAGCCCAACCGGCCATGACTCCCGATTCTTCCGCGAATACGGAACCGACACAGAGTAGCGGCAGCGAGATTCCATGGGCCGACGTTCTCCCCGTCTCGGTTCTGGTGGAAATCGTGAAAGAGCTGCGGACCCAACTGACCGCAAACCTTCAAACTGTTGCTACGTATAATCGGAACGGAGGCGCCATTGCCTTGGACGGACAACTCCTGTCAGCGATGGCGGCGATCGCGGAGGTTCATCCCGAGGCGGTTTCCTGGAAGGAGAACGCCAAGTTCGTCCGCGACTTGGGATACGAGATCTATTCCAATGCCGGCCCCAGCGGACGGGAGGCTTGGACCAGCACCAAAGAACCGTTCGAACAGGCCATGACCATCTTGAACGGCGGAAATCCTCCAGACCGCGAAGCGGACGACAAGATTCCCTTCTCGGATGCGGTCTATGTGTCAGAAATGATGAAAAAAATCGAAGCCTCGTTCAATTCCCTAAAAGCGAATATCAACACGGACTCTCGGATGAAAGAAGATCCCACGGCTGTGGATCGGGAGTTGCGACTCCTCGCGGCCCTGGGCTCAATGATGGCTGATAAGAGTTACGACTCCGCCGAGGAACAAAAGTACCAAGGTTTCGTGAAGACGTTTGTCGATGGCGGGTTGCAGGGGGCCGAGGCCGTCAAGGCGGGAGACTTCGAACAGTTTCAAGCCGCTTTGAATCAGATTCAAACGACCTGTGCAGAGTGCCACCAACAGTACCGGGGCGCTGATTCCGGGTTTTAGTCTTTTTCCGGATCAGAAACTTCTTGCCCGTTGGAACAGAACATTCCAGTTGAACATATTTTCGGTCATGAAAAGTAAAAAACAGCCCCGCTGCAAGAGCTGCGGGGCTGTTTTCCATTTCGGGTTTGACTCAAACAATGACTTTCCCACTTCTACCACGATCTCAATTCTACCGTTGCACTGTCAGTTTTCCTCGCAAGCCGGCCAGATAATCGAGCGTGACATTCAGGACCTCGTCGTTGTAATAGTTTTCGGGAAAGACGGGCCCTTCCTCCCCTTCTTCGGTGTCATTTTGGGCTTCCAAGGGGGTGTCGACCTCGTCTTCGATTTCTTTTGCGGCTTCCCGTTCCGCACGAACGGTTTCCTCTTTCAGTGGCAGGCTCGTCCGATCCTTTTTCGCCAGATATCGCTCAATGGCACGATTCAGCTTCTGGAAGTCCTCGGTCTTCGCGACTCGTGTCTCGCTGTTCTGTTGCAATGCCGCTGCCAGTTCGGAATTCATCATCCGGCCTTCTGAGTACCGTGCTTCCCGGATGCTGTCAAAGGGGAGGGCGTGATCCAAGAACGATTCGCCAAGATCCCAGTGATCTATCATCGAAGGCAATACAACATCCGAGCGGACGCCGTGATTCTGGGTGGAATCACCATTGACTCGATAGAATTGTTGGATCGTCAACTTCAGCTTCCCCCGGTCTCCTCCTTGAAGAAGTCGGAATGGCTGTCGGGGTGAAACATCCATCAGGTTCTGGACCGTTCCTTTCCCGTGGGTGGTCGTATCGCCGATGACAATCCCGCGTTTGTAGTCCTTGATGACGCCCGCAAAAATCTCGGATGCCGAGGCGGATAAGCGGTTACACAGGACGACCAAGGGGCCACTGTACATCACGCCGGACCGTTCATCATCCAAAGTTCGGACGTAACCACTTGGTTCCCGAACCTGAACGACAGGGCCTTTGTCGATGAAGTGGCCGGAGATCTCGATGGCTTCGGTCAACGCCCCACCGCCATTGTTACGAAGATCCACTACGACAACGTCGACTCCTCCCTTTTCAGAAAAGTCGGCGAGCACCTTGGCAACATCAATCGCGGCACTCTTAAATTCTCCGCCACCCTGGGCTCCAGCGAAATCCCGGTAAAACGATGGGATACTGATCACTCCAATCTTTCCAGGCCGGCCGACGCGGTCTGTGGTGTCGATGATTTCCCCTTTGACTTCCGATTCCTTGAGTTCGATCTTCTGCCGAGTCAGGGAGATCAACTCGACCTCTTCCGTATCGGCGGTCTTGACCTGCAATCGGACAACGGAACCAGCTGGCCCACGAATCATCCGCACGACTTCACTGAGTTTCATCTCGAAAATGTCGACGATTTCACCTTCTTCCTGGCCGACGCCGAGAATCTTGTCATTGACCTTCAAACGGCCATCCGAAGCCGCGGCCCCCCCCGGAACGATCTGAGCAACAATCGTATAGCCATCGTCGGACCGAAGGGCGGCGCCAATCCCTTCCAGGCTCAGCCGCATCTGGATTTCGAAATCCTTCCAGGAAAAGGGAGACATATAGGTGGAATGCGGATCGAAACATTGGGTAAAGGCTGTCAGAAAGATTTCGAGTTCCTCCCCTTCGCTGTATTGACCAATCGCCAGTTCCGTATTTCGGTATCGCTTGTGGAGACGCTCGCGAGCCTCTTCCATTGTTCGGGGTTTCGAATCCAAGGAGGTTTTGTCCTCATCGGCATCCGGCTCTTTTCCAAAGTCGTCATCCAAACGGTACTGAAGCAACTCGTACTTGATTCGCTTTCGCCAACGATCGTTGTTCAATTCCTCCTGGGTTTTTGCCCAGGCCAACTTGTCCCCATCGGTTTCAATAAATTCTTCTTTGGTGAAGTCATGGTCCTGGTCAATCCAGTGATGGGCCACTTCCATCTGAGCTTTCAAACGCTCCTTGTATTTCTCAAAAACCAAATACGCGAAGTGGACGTCTCCCGACTTAAGCATGTCGTCCAGTTCCGTCCGAAACGGCTCGAATTTCCGGATATCTTCATCCAGAAAGTACAGTTTTTGAGGGTCGAGATCCTGTAGGAATTCGTCGAGCAACTGGCTCGAAACCTTGTCATCGACACTCTGGCGGTTCAGATGAAATTGAGGGATCATTTTGGCCACGAGTCGGGCCGTTTCCTGGTCGGCATCGTCCGCCGAGGAGATCTGCTGGACAAAGAGAGTGAGCAGAAACAGGGCCAAAAGAGTTGCCGCGGTGTATCGCCGAACGCGGAAGGTATCGATCGAGACCATGCTGTTCGCCTAACGTCATTAGAGGGATTCACTAAGGGGAAACGGCAATCCATCACCGCCTCCATCGAGACGGTGTCATGGAATCGCCGACAGCGACGGCGGAAAACACAGTCCCGGTAACTCAGAAATCCTATTCTAATTGCGAGATCGCGGCAAGATGCGGTTTGGGGGAAGGATCTCACACCGTCTCTCCAGTCTGCAAGCCGCCTCTCTTTGTTTCACTCAATCCGTCAACAACGAACCGGAAAGCCGTGTGCGAAAAACCCGCACGCACGGTTTAGAGGGAGAGGAGATTCAAGCCAATGAGTCTTTCCAACTCCGATCCGGTCAGTTTTCTTCCGCCGAATGCCTTTTGATACGAAAACCGCCCCCAAAAATCCGGCTGTGACATGGAACGAGTGGTCCGTTCGATCTGAATTGATCCCCCGAGCAGGCGAGAGCGAGCGACAACGGAGCGGTTTTGCTTCAATGACGACCTATCATCCCAGCTTCAATGAAGCACTAGAGAGGCGAGATTGTTTCAGGCCGTTGTTCCCGTCGGACCCGTTCCGCGTGTGCGCGAAATGTCCTCGCCGCCTCTGACAGTTTCAAGGTATCACATTTCTCGGCCAATTCCTCCACGGCATCGAGGTTCGACTCGCGGATCGACGATAGTCTCGGGCGAATGACGGCGAGTGTCGCCACCCGATCAAGCATCGATTTCGACCGGTCCTCCTGCCCAAGTTCCCGATACGCCTGGGCGAGCCCCATGAGCGCGGGGGAATTCGACGGATCTCGATCCAACACAGCGGAGTACCGTTGCACGGCTTCATTCCATTCCCCCTTGTGAATGGCATCGTGGCCGCGCATCAGGAGCAGGAGCCACGGTTCCTCATCACGCTGGACCGAAGCGTCTTTCAGGACTTCCTCGAAGGCGGTCCAGTCATTTTGCTCGTAGAGGCACTCCAGCAGAGCCGCGGTGCAACTCGGATCGTTGTTTAACCGCTCCTGCCACAATTCAAGATGACTTTGTGCCTGGGCCAATTCCCCTTCGCCGGTCAGATATCGTCCCTTAGCGATATTCAATACTGCCGCATCACTGGTCTGGCTCAGAAAGCTGTTGAGCCGTTCCCGGCCCCGTGCCGAATTCCAGATCAACAGGCTGGGAAAAAAGAGCTGCTTGGATTCGTTGATACTCGCTCGCCCTGTTCGATGAAGCTGGGTTAACAACTCCTTTCGTTCCTCAAAACGAAGCTCGATGGAATAGAGATAGCAGAGCCAACTCCAAGCCGTCGCCAAATAGGGGGAATCGGAAGGGAGTCGTGATTCCGTCCGTTCCAGGAAAGTCCGAAAACACGTTTCCGCCTCGACCGCACGATTGAGCTGAATCAACAATTCTCCTTCCGAGAGTTTCGCAGTGAGACCATATTGCGGATGGTCCCAGCCAATCCCTCGAAGGCAAGCCAATGCGACATCCAGATTCCCCTCTTGCAGCGACCGCTTTGCTAACCAATGGAGAGTGTCGTCGCGATCAGGGGCGGAACCGTATTGTTCACGAAAGTGACTTGCTGCCCGATCAAATTCTGTTCGTGAGAGACCTTCGGGAAGGTCCAGCCGCATGAGGAAGTGGACAGCGGCAAACACTGCGATCACGAAGGCAACACAGGCCAACCAAAGCTGGATTCGGAGGATGAGGGACCGACCGGGTTGAATGTCAGTCCGGCTGCGATCGGGCACGATTCCCCCCTAACTGGGATAGAAGGGATTGATTTAGGAACGGGCGGGAAAGAACTGTCGCGATTGACTGCTATGGAAACTCGAAATCCGAAATCACAAATTCAAAACAAATCCGAATGTCAGAAATTCGAATGAATGCGCATCGCATTGACTTTCGTTGATAGTTCGATGCCATCGTTTCTGCCATTCGTATATTGAATTTGTTTCGGATTTCGAAATTCGGATTTCGAAATTCGGATTTCGGATTTGGACGGACAACCCGCCACTTATTGATCGCCCGGTCCTTATGACATTCGTTCACGAACAGGACGGGCCGAAGTCTTGAAATCCCCAGAAATTGCACAGGGGGTGATGTTAAGACTTCATGCGCCGCAGGATTTCATCTGTGACTTCATTCGAAGGGAGGCGAACCTGCTCCAGCGAGTCGCGATCGCGCAGCGTGACGGTGCCATCGCTCAGGGTGTCGTTGTCGACAGTGATGCACCAAGGGGTTCCCGCTTCGTCCTGGCGGCGATATCGTTTGCCGATCGCGGCCTGTTCGTCGTAGGTGACGGCCAGACCGGCCTCGCGGAGTTCGCGATAGATCTCTTTGGCCTTTTCGGGTTGCCCGTCCTTTTTGACGAGCGGGAATACCGCCGCCTTGACGGGAGCGAGGCGCGGGTGGAATTTCATCACCGTCCGGGTTTGCATCTTTCCCTTGTCATCGGGAGCTTCGTCTTCGTAGTACGCTTCGCAGATGAAGGCCAGCGTCGCTCGATCCGCTCCGGCGCTCGGTTCGATGACATGCGGGACAAACCGTTCGCGAGTCTGGTCGTCGAAGTAGGAGAGATCTTTGCCCGATCCTCGGTATTTCGGTTGGCCATGCTCATTGGTCTCCACGATCAGATTGCCATCGGGACCGGTGGTGAGCTTGCCTTCCATATGCGAACGCAAGTCAAAATCTCCGCGATGGGCGACCCCTTCCAGTTCGCCGTATTCCCCTTCGGCTAGGAACGGGAACCGGTACTCGATATCGGCCGTCCCGATCGAATAGTGGGCCAACTCCTCCTTGTGGTGGTCGCGAAGCTGCAAATTCGCTTGGCTGATGCCGAGGTTCTGATACCACGCGAAGCGGCGGTCCCGCCAATACTGGTACCACTGTTGTGAATCTCCCGGGGCACAAAAGAATTCGATCTCCATTTGCTCGAATTCGCGTGACCGAAAGGTGAAGTTCCGAGGAGTAATCTCGTTGCGGAAACTCTTCCCGATCTGGCAGATGCCGAGCGGCAATTTGACGCGGTTTGAATCGATGACATTCTTGAAGTTGACGAAGATCCCTTGGGCCGTTTCCGGTCGGAGGAAGGCCGCATCGTCATCGGTTCCGAGAGCGCCGATGATCGTCTTGAACATCAAATTGAACTCGCGAGGCTCGGTGAGTTGGCCTCCACATGAAGATTTGGGACAGGATGGAAGCAATTCGTCTGGGACATCACTTACCTGAAAAAGCTCCTTGATTTGGTGGAGGTATTCTGGCAGCGAAACGGGCGAACTTTCCTGTGGAACGCTCTGATCGTTTGCTCGACGAGTAGTTTCCTTCTGAAGTTTCGCTTGTTTCCCGGTCGACCACTTGGTTTCATCGGATCCGTCCATAAAGCTGAACGCCACGACTGGCTTTTGGCCTGAAACCGTATATCCGAATCGAACTTGGAGATGATCGGCACGATAGCGTGCTTTGCACTGCTTACAGTCCACCATCATGTCGTGGAACAGGTCATAGTGGCCGCTGCACTTCCAGACCTGGGGGTGCATGATGATGGACGTTTCCACGCCGACCATTTGATAGGTCGACGGTGCTCCGGTGGGGGCATCAAGCGGATCGTGACGGGAGACCATGTCCTCCCACCACGCATTGCGGACGTTCCGTTTGAGTTCGGTTCCGAGCGGGCCGTAGTCCCAGAAGCCGTTTTGGCCGCCGTAGATCTCGGAGTCCTGAAAGACGAATCCCCGCCGCTTGCACAGGGCGACGATTTTTTCCATCAAAGCGGTACGATCTTCTTTTGCGGACATGGAACCAACAACAGTCTTCGTTGAAAAATGAAATTCAGCGACGGGTTTCTCGCCCGAAGCTGGGCGGACACTATATCAATCCGAATACGCCAGTGTAGCGAGATCGCGTCTTTCAGGACGAGACGGAATCTGGAATTCGGTTGGGGGTTTCGGGAAACGGGATTCGTGGCAAAATGGCCGCATCTCTCTCCTCTCTCAACCCTCCTCTCTCCTCTATTTCCCTATTCCGCCAGTTCCAGGCTGCACCAGAGCGAGGGATCCGAGTCGAACGGGAACTCGCCGGTCACCGTCAAATACTGGTGCCCCATTTCCCGATCGGTCACAAAGAGATAGAAACCCAATCGGGTGCGAGGTTCGGGGTCGAAGCCGTGGAGAGAGTCTTTGGGGAACCACAGCCCCAATCGCCAACTGGTTTTGGTGATTTCCCCTTCTTTCAAAATCAGGTCGGTGTCGATCAGGGGAGCGTCTTCCCGAGCCCGGGCGATTGGACGCTGGACACACATCGGCGAATCCTCATCCGAGTCAACCCCGGCAGGCATGGCCGTAAACAGATGGCAGAATCGAGACGCTCGATGAATCGTCTGCGTGTCCCGGGTATCGATCATCAGATGAATTGCTGACGAAATATCAAGGCGGTCGGGATTGCAAATAGTCTTTTCGTCCTTCCCTTCGACACGAACCTCCAGGGCGAGCCCTTCCGGATTCCATCCCAGACGGACATCGGCGAAGACATCCCGTTCCATCGCCGATGGAATTGCAATGCGGCACTCGTCCGGAAGCGAGAGCAACGGAGCCTTAGCACGGGGAACGCCATCGACCCGCAGCACCGGGAAGGTAAACCGAAACGCAAACGGACCCGGAATCAGCGAAGTTGTGCCAGAAAATCGTTGCGGTTCAGTCAACGGAAGCCTCGGGGGGAGAGAGGAATGGGGAACGAGGAAGTAAGATTTCGGAGGCGTTTGCCTACGAAGGGGCATCCAGGCCTGCGGCGGACATGGCCAGGGCGAGGAGCAGATTAAAGGCATTGAAGCATGCATGCAAAACCACGACGGCCAGATAACTCCGCCGCCGTTGATAAACGTATCCAAGAATCAAGGCGAGCGGCATGAGTCCAACCGCGTCGGGAAATCCATGGACAGCAGCGAACAACGACGCGGAGACGACAACAGCCGCAACCGGGGAGAGAAACCGTTCCAACCAACTTTGCAGGATCACGCGAAAGACCAATTCCTCTTGAATCGGCGCGAGAATCACGGCGAGCAACCCGACTTGAAACAGTTCCAGGCCGAACGAGGGTTCTTGGACGACCTTCAACAACGGGTGCATGACCTCCTCGCTTTGATAAGGCGAGGTCAGAATGCGACAAACATAGACAGGCACAAGCGCGGCGACGAATCCCAAAACTCCATAACGGAACTGATTTGAGAGACCATCCATTCGAAACCCCAGACGAATCAGCCAGCGTCGATCCCGAACTCCCGTCCAGACAAGAAAGGCAATCAGGGCGGTGACCACCAGATTGTCGCGAATGACGCCCTCCAAATTGACGACCGGGTTCGTTGGCTGGGGGAGCATTTTCGAAAGCAGGATCAGTCCAATCCAGTTCAGCGCCACAATCACCGCGAACAGAGGAACGCGCGGCGGCCTCAAGAAAAACCGACTGTCGATGAATGGTTGCCGCTGCTGAGACTGCTGCCAAGCAATCGCCCAGATTTTGACGGAGGCCCAGAGCACTGTAATCCCAAGAACGGTGAACGCGGCCCCCCAAATCGGAGGAACGTCCACACTCGGGATCTCGCCGGGGGCTTCCATCGACGCAAACAGCATGATCCATCTTCGTGTGTGAGAATCGAGTACCTTACGACGGCGCATTCTCCCGTGTCTTGTGCAGAAAGGAAGCCATTCCCTCACAAATTCCGGGTTTCCGCGGCAAACTGGTTGACATTGGCGGTCCGTCACTGAGAATACGTCAGTCCTTTCTGAACAGTGTTCAGCCCGTCCGGCGTATTGGGACTCGATGCCCTCCACTGAGGTGTTGTGTCGATCGACCCTGCCGCGTCATTGAAACCTTAGGGGCTGTCCCGATGTGAGGCTTGCGAGTTTCCATCGACCTGATGTTCGGATCCACTTGTTTTTCGCCCCCATCCACCAACACATTCTGTTGGGTTCCCCTATCCAGGGATCTCTTTCGATGAGGATCCATCTCGTCGAAAGGCGTTCCCGCGAGCAGTTGCACGATTATGCCCGTACGCCACCGCATCAAATTCCCTCCTGCTGATTCTCAAAAACTTCAACAGGATGAAGTCTTCTTCTACCTGCACGAGGAGGAGGGAGACGTTCGGCTGAGATTTCATGACTATGGAGAGATCTACAATCGCCCTGGCCTGTATGAGCAACTGTTCTACGACCGCCTGAAATGCTCTTCGCCGCAGAAGGTGGGAGAGATTCTCAAGGAGACGTTGGAGGACACCAACGAATACGTCAGCGAAATGCGGGTTCTCGACTTGGGCGCCGGAAACGGCATGATGGGCGAGGTCCTCAAGAACTTTGGCGTCGCACGCATGATTGGAGCCGACATTATTCCCGAAGCCCGGGACGCGGCCTACCGTGACCGCCCGTTCGTCTACGACGACTACTACGTCGCCGACTTTACGAACCTTTCGGAGAAGCAAGAGTCCCAACTTGCGGAGTGGTCCTTCAATTGCCTGACGACGGTTGCCGCACTGGGCTTTGGAGACATTCCTCCCGAGGCCTTTTACAACGCTTTGCGATTCGTCAAGAACGATGGCTGGGTCGCATTCAACATTAAAGAAACCTTCCTCGACTACTCAGATCAGTCTGGTTTCTCGCGAATGATTCGGGAACTCATTTTCTCGGAATACCTGGAGGTCTTCCACTTGGTCAAGTACCGGCACAGGCTCTCGATGGAAGGAACGCCGCTCTTCTACTACGCCCTTGTCGGCCGGAAGACTGCCGACATTCCTCGCGAGTTGTTGGAGTCGGTCACAAAAGCTTAAAGCTCGAACAGCGAATAAACATCGTTCGACGTCCAGAAAAGCCGGGGATCGCTTGAGCATCACCCGGTTCGAGTTCGATTGAATAACACAGCGAGATGGTGATGATCTCGTTCGAATCGCGCAAAGACGCGATAAGCAGTCACCTCACGATGTCGATCGCCTGACGCCCTCACCAACTCAATCAATCGAAATGGAGTTCCCCACGACGACTGGGCGCCAGAACGAGAATGCCAGATTATGGCGCCCCACTCGTCCCGTAGATGGACTTCGAAATCCTCGATTCTCCTAGGTGGGCAGGGTGACGGAGAACACAGTTGTTCCCGGATGGGAATGTTCAAGGCGAATCCGGCCTCCCATTCCCTCGACGATGTTTTTGGACACAAACAGTCCTAACCCGGTGCCCGTCGGCTTTGTTGTAAAGTAGGGTTCGAACAACTGAATTTGTCGCTCGGGGGAGATTCCGTGGCCATCGTCCTTGAATGTACACCGGACTTTGTCATCCGTTAGTTCAGTGGAGATGAGGATCGTCCCCCCTTCTTCCGTCGCATCGAGGGCATTTAGCACCAGATTCAAGAACACTTGCAGGACACGATCTCGGGCAATTTGCAGGTGTGGAATTTCCTGGGAATAGTGTGTCTCGATCTTTTTCCCTTTCTTCCGTTTGTAGTACTTGGCGATGTTCAAGGCGTTTTCGATGACTTCATGGAGATCCGTGGTTCGAATTTCGTTGTTTCCAGGACGGGAAAACTCCACGAGTTCTCGTAAGGTCTTTTGAATTCGAATCAATTGCTCATCGACCAATGCGAGCCGGTCGTGCATCTCGGGTTCAAGCTCCTTGCGGTTCATCAGTTGCACGAGTGAACTGATCGCAGCCAGCGGATTGCCCACTTCATGCGCGATTCCTGCGGCCAGCAATCCGAAAGCGGCCTGTTTTTCCTGCTGGACCAACAATGCCTGTGACTGTTGGAGTTCGCGTGTCCTGCGTTCGATACGGACTTCCAACTCGTGGTTCAGATCCGTCAGCTTTCGACCTGTTTCCCGAATCAGCAGCGCCAGCGAGGTGCCGGCCCACGTTCCCCATCCCATGAAGACCAACATCAGGATCAGCGAGACGATGTCGCCACGATCGATCAGTCCGTGCGACAGCGCCAACATGGAATAACTCATTGAGTGCATCGCGTAGGTGGAGTACGTCACCGCCGGCGAGTAGCGAATCGCGCAAACCAACAGGGATAGGAAATAGTAGTAACGAAACGGGCTATCGAGCCCTCTATCAAAGTGAGAGAGCAATCCGATGAATAAAGCCTCCATGAGAGAAACAAATAGCGGCGTCCGGCTGAGAAAGGCCTTGCCGCGCCAGTGCCACGCTAAATCGAACAACGCGTAGACGGCGCCAAGCGTCAAAATTCCGTTCAAATAAGGCCGATTCTCGACTGGATCCAGCGCATTCACGAGGAGGTAGCCAACAATCAGCCCAAACCAGCGAATCCGGAGAGCAATCGATTCGACAGCCAACTCCCAATCCAGATCAGACCGCGCGGCGTAGGGATCAGACATTCCAGACATTTCCGAACAGGATGCAAATTCGAGTCGATGGCACCATCGGAGTGTACATCGTGCGAAGCACTGCGAGAAACAATCGCTGTCCCCTTCCCGTCCAGAGGACGATCGCTCAAATCGGGATTGGAATATCGTCGTCAGTCCACTTCGTCTTTGACGGGAATCAGATGGGCTCGCTGAATCAATTCGCATTGGATCGGGGAGAGGGGGGAACCATCCTGGGTCCGTTGCGTCGCCACCTCTCGGGGAGTGACCCAACGGAGCTGGGACTGCCGTTCGATCTTTGGCAAGGCGTCTCGACCATAAAGATCAACAGAGAAGAATTGCACGACAACCCATTGCGGTGATTGCCAACCACGCCAGTCGATCGGGGCCTGAAAGTGGGCGCGCGACAGTCCGGATATCAGGAAGTCGCGGCTCGGATCGAGAGCGAATCGTTCGCCGACGGCGGAAAGCAGTGGCGTCCGGTACGACGGCTGGTCCCCCCGTTCCGCAAAGGGGAATGAGAAACAATCATCGACATCGTCCCAGGACGCGAGCCATTGCTCGGTCGCATCGTCCGCCGTCTGTCGCAACAACGCGATCGAACCAATGAAAGGAGCTTCACGTTGGATCATTGCGTTTCTCGAGCTTTCATTCAGTGTCGCCCTGAGAAGATCAGGATCAAGGGGATTTCATTGCTCATATCATATGGGGCGTCGGTTGATCGGCGCTCCTATAGGACAGGGGGGCGGACGTCCCCCGCTCGCCTTCGCGAGGGAAAGACGGGAGATCATTTCAGGTCAGTGGTCAGAAGTCAGTGGTCAGAAGCGATGAGAACATCGCCACAGCCAAAATCCCCCGCGCGCTCCAGGCCGTGGTTCTGATCCAATTTGTTCGCACCAGTCTCGCGTGAACCCCTTTATTGTACCCCTCACGCAACTGGTGATGGCAGGGCATCTGCAAAAAGGCCGTCGAGAGTGCGTTGACGCTTACCAAAATCAGTCCCGCCCATGGCATCCAGAGCGGAAGACCGCCAGACGGAAAGAGGCATAGGATGGTTGCCGTTGCAGCTTCGGTGAGCATTGGAGGGCCGACGACCCAGGATGTCAGCCGAGTGTGATGCTGCTCGTAGATTGGGAATGAGCCGCGGCCCACCGCTCCAAACAGGGGATAGTGCACAATCTGCACGAACCAGATCAGACCCACCATGAACAGCGTGGTAAACGTGTGGATGAGCAGCGTTGCCAAGACCAAAGTCGTCAATGATCAACCCTCCTTTCCGGATGCGGTGGCCGCAGATTCGCTGGGAGAACAGTTCCTCATCTGTTTCTCATCTCGCAGAAACTGCTGTGTCTGTTCATGGCGATAGGTGAACATCGCTTCGAGTTTGCGTCGGACCAACCAGTTTCCGAACAGCCGGCCCATCCGCCCAAAAGGTACGTCATACTGGATCTCATCGGTCAGAATGGAGCCACCGTTCCCATCCGGTTCGATGCGATGGCGGTGATACCAATACACAAATGGCCCGGAGACTTGGCGGTCTGCGAACAAGTGAGGCGGATCGTACTCGGTGTGCTCCGCGACCCAGCGAACGGGCATTCCCATCACACTCCCGCCAAGAATCACGCGGCTTCCCGGTGCGAGCGAATTGTCCGTTTCAAACACCGACATCGCTTCCCAGGGAGGGATCAAGCGTTTCAATGCCTCAGGGTGTTCATGAAAGGCAAAGACAGCCTCGGGCGGATCGGGCAACGACACACTCTTGGAGTAGGTCAAAGCGTCAGCGGATGCCCATTCCGTTGATTTCCACTCGCTCGACTTCCACAGGATCAAAGCAAATGGAACCCACCAGATCAGATCATTAGTCAGGATGGTCGCTCCAAACGCCAGCGGGAACACTCCCTCGCGGAGCGCGATGAGAAAGCCGATCGGGCCGAAAACTTTGCCCAACAACCCGACCAAGATGATGGGCCAGTGAGTCACAGGATCCGCGGCGGCGATCAGGTAACCGATGCCATACACCCCGACGATCATGCCAACGCACTGCCAGCATTGCGGATAGAGGGGAGGTGGTGTGCCCGTGGCTTCAAAGAGCCACTGAGGAGCCAGAATGATCACGGCCCCCCAAAGCAGATTGTAAATTCCCGCCGCGAAGAGCCAGGACTTGGCCCAGAACGGGATGGGCTGAAGTTGTCGATCGGCTTGCATCTTGGTTTCCGGGGAATGTTCAAGAAATTCCGTGGACATTAGCGTTTGGGGACCACATGGCCGAGTCCACCATCAATCCCCAAG
>JAGQQQ010000266.1 GCA_020426125.1 Planctomycetaceae bacterium | reverse complement strand
CGCGACCCGGCCAATTCTTGGCCGGGCCACCCTGCGTGGCGAGCGTTGATGTGATTGTGATTTAATAAGGGAGCTGGTTGCCATGCTTGTCTCGCGAAGCATGACAAGCATGCCGAAGGTTTCATCCGCATGCCCACGCGGCTTCGTGACCTGGGCAGGGCATGCTTGCTGTCGAAAACCAATTCGCCACGCGAACATCACTGGGATTTCCCGTTCCCGCGGACTGCCGGAGGGCGTCACATCTGCTATCGTATCGGGGAAGTTTGTTCCCCTTTTCGATGTCGGTGATTGGATTCGTCCATGAAGATTTTGCAGTCCGTTTGTGCTCTTTTGTTTTTCGCGGTGTGCTCCAATGTGTTGGCCCAGGGGTCACTTGTTGAAGAGGCCGTTCGCTCGTTGCCGTCGGAAGAAAATCCGCAGCGGTTGTTCAACGGCACCGACCTCACCGGCTGGAAGGGGGACCAGCAATACTGGTCTGTGCAAGACGGCCTGATTCGCGGCGCGAACGAGGGGGATGTCCCCTCGAGCACGTACCTGTTCACCGACAAAAGCTACCGCAATTTCCGGCTGTTGTTTGCCGTCAAGCAGACGATGTCTCCCCAGCACAGCACGATGCATTCGGCTGTGGCGATTCTCGGTGAAAAGTTTCCGGATGTCGGCGAGAATGAGTTCGGCTTCAAAGGGCCGCTGGTCATGTTCTGCCATGACTGGGGGATCTGGGATGCACACGGTCGCAACCGCGTGGTCGATCGCGGAGATGGGCCATCGGTCGAGAACAAAGGGGACTGGAACCTCATCGAAGTCCTCGTGACCGGCAATCGCATTCGCTGCGTCGCCAATGGACGACTCATCTTTGACCACTCCGACGATCCGAGCCTGTTGCAAGAATCTCCGATCGGCCTGCAACTGCACCGCGAGAAGCGACCGCAGGAGTACCATTTTCAGGGACTGGTTCTCACCGAAAATCCCAAAGACACGCTGGTCACTCTCCAGAGTTTCACGCAGACGCCGGAGGTGTCGCCGTCGGTCTTAAGGGATGCCCCCGAGGAAGAACAGCAAGCCAACGCCGCGCCCAACTTTCTCCAAGGGCCGACTCCCGCCTGGGTCTGGGGGCCGAGCAACGATGGCCATTACACGATCAGTACGACCTTTTCGGGAGACAACGTCAAATCGGCCTGGGTCAAAGCGACCTGCGACAACGTTCTTGATCTCAAACTGAATGGCCAAACCCTCGCGACCAGCAGCGAATGGCAGTCCCCCGTTGAAGTCAATCTCACTGGCAAACTCAAAGAGGGGGAGAACACGCTCTCCGCCGATGTCGACAATCAGGGGGGCGTGGCCGCGTTCCTCGCGAAGCTGGTGATCACTCGTAGCGATGGCAGCATCGAATACACCGTTTCCGACACTGACTGGAAAGCGGTCGATCGGAGTTCCGGCGAGGCGGTCGCGTTGCACAAACTTGACGATCTGGGCGCGAGTCCCTGGGGGAATGTCTTTTCCGCTCCGTCTGAATCGGGCGTTCCACGCGACACGTTCGTCCTGCTCCCGGGATTTCAGGTCGAGAAGCTGGTGAACGTTCCCAAGGAGGAATTTGGATCCTGGGTCTGCATCACCACCGATCCGAAAGGCCGCATCATTGCCAGCGATCAAGGCGGACGCGGACTCTATCGCATCACACCCGGTAAGCCGGGAACAGAGGAGAAGGCACTCGTCGAAAAACTCGACCTCAACATTACCTCCGCACAGGGGCTGTTGTTTGCCTTCGACTCGCTCTATATCAATGTGAATGGCGGCCCCGGGAGCGGACTGTATCGCGCTGCGTATGATGCCAACGCGGATACGTTCGGCGAAGTCAAAAAGCTCTGGTCGTTTCAGGGAGGCGGCGAACATGGTCCGCACGCCCTGCGACTCTCTCCAGATGGCAAGTCGATCTACGTCATTGCCGGAAACCACACGCGACCACCCTTTGAACCGCCACGCAGTGCCGACCCGCAGACGATGGGGGGCGTTCGCGAACAGGTGCTCTCGGCCACACTGCCCGAGGACATGACCAGCCGGATCCTTCCCAACTGGGATGAAGACCTGCTGCTCCCGAGAATGTGGGATGCCAATGGCCACGCTCGCGGAGTGCTGGCTCCAGGGGGATGGATCGCCAAGACCGATCCCGATGGCCAGACTTGGGAGATCATCTCGGTGGGATATCGCAATCCGTATGACATGGCCTTCAACGCTGACGGCGAGCTGTTTGCCTATGACGCCGATATGGAATGGGACATGGGCTCCCCGTGGTACCGTCCCACGCGAGTGGTCCACGCAACCAGCGGCAGTGAATTCGGCTGGCGGAGCGGGACCGGCAAATGGCCGACCTACTATCTTGATAGCCTGCCCCCCGTCGTCAATATCGGCCCAGGATCCCCGGTGGGAGTCGACTTCGGCTACGGCACGCAGTTCCCTGCAAAGTATCAGAAGGCTTTGTATCTCTGCGATTGGACCTTCGGGACGATGTACGCCATTCATCTAACGCCCGATGGTTCCAGCTACACCGGCGAGAAGGAAGAATTCCTGTCCCGGACTCCGCTCCCGCTCACCGACGTCACGATCGGCCACGATGGGGCGATGTACTTCACGATCGGCGGACGGGGAACGAATTCGGAACTGTATCGCGTGACTTACACGGGGAGCGAACCATCGCAACCGTTGTCCGAGGCTCAACTCGCGAATCAGGACGGAAGCCGGGAACGACATATGCGACGTTCCGCGGAGAAACAGCATGTGGACGGGGGAGGGCAGCAAACAGTTCCGACCAGTCCCATTCCCATCCACGTTGTTGAACTCGTCAAGCGGCTCAATTCGCCCGATCGGGCTTATCGGTTTGCCTTGCGAACGGCATTAGAACGAGTCGATCCCGACACGTGGGCGAAGTTCGTCTTGGATTCGAAAGAGCCACGCGTGGTTATTGAAGGGACCGCGGCCCTGGCACGCACAGGAGCAATGGCTCACAAAGCCCAAATCATTCAGAGACTCCTTGCCGTCAATTTTTCGAGATTGGACGACGATCTGAAGCTGGACTACCTGCGAGCCTTGTCACTGGTGCTCATCCGCTTGGGTGGTGTCGACGAAGAGACCTCGAAAGCTCTCGTGGACCACATTGAGCCCGAATTCGGAACAGGCAACTCTGCGTTGAATCTCGAACTGCTTCAGGTGCTCGTCCATCTTCAATCGCCGACGATTGTGAGCAAGGCTGTTCCCTTACTCGCGAAAGCCGATGATCCCGACGACGACATCAGCGAAGAGGATCCCCGCTATGCCGGACAGTCGCTCTACGCACGCAACCGGGGATACGGCGGTTCCATCGCGGCGATGCGGCAGAACCGTCCGGATGAGCAGAAGATTGCTTATGCTCTTGCCCTGAGAAATGCGAAGGCCGGCTGGACGCTGGATC
>JAGQQQ010000265.1 GCA_020426125.1 Planctomycetaceae bacterium | reverse complement strand
TGGAGTTTCTCTTGTCGAACAGTTCGTGGGCCATGGGATTGGACGCTCCATGCATGAGGCACCGCAGGTTCCGAATTACTTCCGTCCCAACATGAAGTTTGAGGATTTCGAGATTCAGCCCGGCTTGGTGCTAGCGATTGAGCCGATGGTCAATGCGGGGAAGAAGGGAGTTCGGATTCTCAAAGACAAATGGACCGCCGTTACGATCGATGGAAAGAGAAGTGTCCATTTTGAGCATACGATCGCGATTGGTCCCGATGGGCCGGAGCTCCTGACAAAGGGAGTCGGAACGCCATTTGATTTCTAGTCGTTGCTGGTGTTGTTAAGAATCCTGGAATGTGTTTGACGAAATGTCACATTCCCTAAACTCCGACAATTGATCTGCGGATTTGTTGGCAGATGTCAACGAGATCGAAGAGGCTCACGATCGAATGAGGCAAACCCTCGAATCCCACCTGGGCGACGGTTGAAAAGGACGATTTCCGAGTAGGTTACGTCAGACGCAATTCCCCGAGCGGAGACAGATAACTGTCATTCGGATTCGGGCGTGGCGAGTCCAGTTCTTCAGGATTGCTAGAGACTCGGCAATGTCTTCTGAGTTGGTACTGAAAGTGCTTTTCCTTGAAGCAGTCGGAGCAGCACTGCCGCGATTCGACACACTCCCACCGAATCTCTCTCTCAATGGGCTGTTGGATTGCCTTTGAGTAGGCGTTTTGGGCCGATCTCTTTTCTTCGTTTTGAATTACGGAATCCGCGCCGCGATGGTAAGTCAACCCGGATGGCTGAAACGGCTCACAGAGTGCATCTGTGAACACCTCCATCCGTTGGAGAATGATTTTCCCTTGGGGTGCCACTATACGCAGGTGGGGGACACTTGGGAGGTTTCACTCTTCTTCTCACCCACGGAAATCGTTGGCGGCGAGTACGACGGAGAGCGAATCACCTGCCCGTTTGTCGTCAATATTCTCGACCTGATGCATGTCTTTGACCTCGTCGAGGAGATGACTTGGCAACCACAACGCGTCACCGAGGATGACGAGTTGGGAGCCAATTTTTTATTGACCGGGTATTTTGAGGGGAGACGAATCCTGCTTCGAATTCTCGCGAAGATGCCGGAGCGATTTGCCGTGGGGAGGTACGCAAATCTTCTCGAAAAGAAGTTTATCGACACTTGGAAACTGGATTGACCAATTCCAGGGTCTTCAACGTGCAAACAGAGCGACCGGACCTGCTGTTCGGACTTTCATCAGTTGAACTTTCCCTGGGGACTGAGTCATCCTCAACTTTCCGTTCGATCATCTGAGTCTGTCCGATGTGGATTGAAGCTCGACGATCGAGGGCGAATCATGCGGCCTCATTTTCTGGATGCCTTGAGGGGCTCGCCGCATCGCTAATCGATGTATAAGAACGCAGCGGAATTCAGGATGGTATGACAATAGGTTTCCAAAGCTGAATTCGAATTCCCTTGCCATTGCTGTTGGGCTTGCTTGAGGAACTGAATTCCAAGCTGCCGTTCGATGTCAGTCGGCATCCGGCTGAGAGCAGTCTGATAGACGGCTTCCACCTGAGCCTCTCGGAGTTCCCTGCTCGGATCGACGGTCCGTTCTTGGACCCTCGTGGCAAAGTCACGAGCCAGTTGCCGGATCCGATCGTGATTCATCAGCATGAGCGATTGCGGTGAGACGGTGGAAATGCTTCGCGCCACGCAATTGGGGCCCATTTCCGGGTAGTCAAAGGTTTCCATCATGGTCGGGATTTCCGTCCGGCGGAACTGCGCGTAAACGCTTCGCCGATAATTCCCGTTTTGCAAGGGATCAATGCTGACGAGGCCATCGCGGTCGACACTGACCGGATCGGGTGGTCCCCCTGGGGAATCATCCAGCTTTCCGGCAATGAACAACAGAGAATCGCGAATTGCTTCGGCGTTCATCCTCCTGAGCGGCATGCGCGAATACAGCTCATTTTCGGGATCGCGTTCAAAGTGGGTGTCAGACGTTTTGCCGGATTGCGTATAGGTTCGGGAATTCATGATCAACCGGTGAAGGTCTTTCAAACTCCACCCGCGTTCCACGAACGTCACTGCCAACCAGTCGAGCAACTCGGGATGGCTTGGCGGCTCTGATTGGCGACCAAAGTTTTCCAACGACGCCACCAGGCCTTTTCCAAAATGGTGATACCAGACTCGGTTGACCAAGACACGAGCCGTTAGTGGATGGTCTGGTCGGACCAGCCACTGAGCAAACGCCAATCTGCGTCCGGTTTTGGGTGTCCCATCGGGAAAGGGGGGAGCGACCACGAAAGGGGTTCGACCGTCCGTCAACACGCTTGGGACACCTGGACCGACAAGGCGGCCAGGACGCGTCGGTTCGCCCCCCTGGAGAATGTAAGTCGGCGAGGGGACTCCTCGATCCCAGAGCGCCCGGACTTTCAGTGGCGGAACAAGTTGAGTCCGGATCCCGGCGATCTGCCGATTCAAACGTTCGATCTCCGCTTTGACATCCAGAACGCGAGCATCATGTGCCGAGTCGGGCAGGATCTCGGCCGTCTGAAGCTTCTCTACAAGAGTTCGTTGACGAAGGGTTCGCTGGTTATCGGCCACCTTCAGCGCGGTGAGCGTATCCTGTCGGTCTGATTCACTGAGTTCCGGCGCGTGCTGCCGGAGTAGCTCCACTTGAAGCTGCGATTTGGCTTGGCGAAGTATCGCTTCGGAAGAACGAATTTGCTTCAGGAGTGGTGGATTCTCCTCGGCAACGCGTTTCTGATGACTTGGTGTTCCGAACTCCAGAAATCGGTTCTTGAAACTGAGCCAGTCGTGTTCATCGAAAGCTCCTTGAAAGATCGCCTTCAAACGGTAGTAGTCCCGCTGAGGAATAGGATCATACTTATGTGAATGGCACTTAGCGCATTCCAGCGTGAGTCCGAGGATGCCGGACCCAACAACTTCGATCGCGTCGGAGATGACCCCAAGCCGCTCCGGGACGAAATTCATCGTCCGGGAACCAGTCTGGTCAATCCCCATTCGGAGAAAGCCGGTTGCGATCAGGTTGTTGACCATTTCATTCGTGATCTGGTCCGCCCGAGCCACGTCCACCAACTCATCGCCCGCGAGTTGTTCGACGAGAAACCGGTCGTAGGGCTTGTCGCGATTCAATGATGTGATGACATAGTCTCGGTACTTCCAGGCGACCTCGCGAATGGGGTCAGCGGAGACTCCTCCTTCAGAATCGGCGTAGCCGGCCAGATCCAGCCAATACCGCCCCCAGCGTTCCCCATAGTGCGGGGAGTCCAGCAAGTGGTCGATCATGCGAGCGTACCAGCCTTGATCGGGACTGGTACGCCATGTCTTCCATTCGGTCACGCTGGGGGGAAGTCCAACCAGATCGAGGTAGGCGCGGCGAATCAGGGTGTCACGGTCCGCTTCCGGCGAGAATGTCAGGCCATGCTCGCGAAGCTTTTCTCCGATGAAGTCGTCGATTGAGGATTTCCCCTCTGGCTTGCGAGGAGGCTGGAAGGCCCAGTGCTGCCGGTCTTCATCCGTCACGAGAGGATCCGGATCGTTTGTCGCGACATCCGGCATGACATCGACTTCCAGTCCGCCGGCGGTGATCCAGTCGCGAAGTGTCCCGACTTCCGACGATGGCGGACGCTTCACGAAGAATTTCAACAACAACTCAGTTGGTGGACACGCACCGCTTTCGATCCGCTGAATCATCAGACTGGCATCCGGATCGCCGGGAACAAAGGCAGGGCCGGAACTGCCCCCAGCTTTCATAGACGGGACCGAACGGAGATCGAGCCCCCCCTCTTGATGACGGGGGCCATGGCAAGTTGTGCAACGTAGCAACAGGATCGGGAGGACATCGTGCTGGGTGAGCTGTCTTTCCTCGAGCATCACAGGGGCTTCCGAATGGGCTCCCGTTTCCAACCAACGGTGAATTCGCGAGAGTTCGTCATTCGTTAACTGAGGCTCCCCCTCTGGCGGCATCCCCCCTCCATCGATCATGGCCCAGAGCATGCTTTCCTCGGACTCTTCTGTCACAGCAGGCTCGCCCGATTCCCCTCCTCGAAGAACTCCTGCCATGGTCGAGAGGTTAAGGTCTCCTTTCCGTACCGTGTCGCTGTGGCACTTCCCGCATTTCGCGACAAGAATCGGAAGGACATCCTTTTCGAACAATGGGGGTTGGCTTCCGAATGCAGTCGGGGACAAAACCAGCAGGAAGAAAAATCGCGAAAGACGCCAGATGCTTTGAGAAACGACCATGAGGCACCAGGGCGGGGAGATTGAGGCGGGAGAATAAAAACGATCCAATCGAGTTTATCCGGCTCTCCGTGGGGGGACAACGAGAGTTGGCCGCATCAAGAAAGGGGCAGGCGATTCCCCTTGTCATGGCATGAACCGACTTCGAGCCGACCAGAGCATTTGTTCGGAGGAAAATATCGCTGCGATCCACCGGACCCTGCCGAATCTTCGGAACACTCGATAAAAATCGTCAGGGACGACTGTTCCCCTTCTTCCGAATCTCATGTCCCGATCATCCGCACGCGCCACGGGAACATTCCGCAGGAAACGATGGCCAACCACGAAACATCGAAACGTTTCGCTCCCCTTCCCTCACAGTCTGGTTGGACGTCCTGGGGGTTGGCGGCGCTTCACTTTGTTTTCGCCGGACTCATTGTCGTGTCGACTCGCTATCACGAGTTGCCGTGGTTTGCTTGGTTGGGAGTACTGGGAGGAATGGCCTTCCACCTTTCGGCGGTGTGGACTCTGCGGACCATTCGAATGCTTCCGGAAGTCGGAAAGGGGGTTCAACTCATCACGTCTGGGCCGTATCGAATTGTCCGGCACCCCATGTACGCCGGCTTGCTTTTCGCTACTGCCTTTTTGTTGCTTGCTCCCCTGACCACCTCCAGATTCTTGATCTGGCTGGCATTGTTTCTGGACCTCATCCTCAAGTTGCACCGTGAGGAGGCACTGATGCGGTCATCGTTTCCTCATTACGACGAGCGAATGAATAACCGGGCGAGACTCATTCCGGGGATATATTGATTCCGGATTCGATCCAGATCAGTGATACCCTCTCGATCTGAACGACAACGCCGAAATCCTGTTGCGACTCAATCCGCAACCCATCACTTGCCATCTGGGTACTCGACGGTGACCGTCGTCCGAATTCCTCCACGGGGAGTAAACGCCGCCTCGAGTTTCATCGATCTGGGCTGGGTGACCTCAACAAGGTCGTCAAGGATTTGATTCGTGACCCGCTCGTAAAACGCTCCGTGGTTGCGATACTGCTGGAGGTACATTTTTAACGACTTCAACTCAAAGCAGAGCTTGTCCGGGACATAGGAAATCGTCAGCGTTCCAAAATCGGGCTGGCCAGTCTTTGGGCACAACGAAGTGAATTCCGGACAGACGGTATCGATGGTGTAGTTTCGCTGCGGGAAGGGATTCTCAAAGACTTCGAGCAACGAAGGACTCGGTTCGGACATCAGCTGACCAATGGGTTGAATAGGGTGGGGGAAATTCGCGGAGTCGAAAGTGTTGAGAGAGAAAACCGAACGTCGCAACAACTTCAAGGCCTGAGAGTCGGTTTGAATGCTGTGATCAGGTGCTGGATTCCGACCTGAGGGCTCGTGCTGGGATTCTTCAAACGTGTACTGGCTTAATACCGAGGAACGCTGTCGTCAATCTGTTGTGACCAGGCATCAATTCCGCCGGCCATGCTTTGCACCTGAGAAAACCCTTGTGCCAAGAGCCACTGGGCCACTCGAAGACTGCGTCCACCGTGATGGCAATGGACAATGATTCGTTGCTCGCGATGCGGTTCCAGTTCGTCGGCACGGTCCTGAATCTCGCTCATGGGAAGGAGCTGGGCGCCGTCGATCCGGGCCGTTTTATGCTCAAACAACTCACGACAATCCAGCAGGAGGAACTCGCTACGGGAATTCCGCAAAGCATGCACATCCTCGCAGGAGATCTCGATGGGCAATTCTGACATCATTCGACTTTCGTGTGCTGAGAGGCGACCGTTATTCGTCAAACGGGCTCACCTTCGGGAGCCAGGTACAAAGCTTGATTCCAAGTTCATACAGGCCGATTAACGGAAACATCATCAACAACATGCTCATCGGATCCGCCGGTGTCAGGAACATCGAAAGGATCGCGATGACGAGAATCGCCATCCGTCGTTGTTCCTTGTACTGTTCCGTCTGAAAGATCGAGATCCGTTCGAGAAACAGCATCACCAGCGGAAGTTGGAAGCTGATCCCAAACATCACGGGTAACATCACAGCGAAGCTAATCCATTCTGAAAGCCGAATCTGAGGTGTAATGTCGAGCGCGGAGTTGAAACTCAGCAGAAAGTTGAGAACAAACGGGAACACCGCATAGAAACAAAAGATCGCTCCAAACAGAAACAGTCCGAGGCTCATGGACCCATACAGATAAACGTACTTGCGTTCATGTGGATACAACCCTGCCGCGACAAACAGCCAGAGTTGATAGAAGATCCAGGGACTCGAAAGCAGTAGCCCGGCAATCACCGAAACCTTGATGTAGGTCAGGAACGCTTCCTGGACGTTCAGGGTCACCGCTTGTCGAGACAACTCAACGGTCTTCTGAAACTGGGCAAACTCGGGAGCCTTGAGCGTCAGCGCCACGGTTGAGGGAGCTAACGGAGAGTTTTCCTCTGCATCAGTCTCCTCATCCGGATCAGTTTGTTCGGAGGGGCTCTTTGGCGGAGGGCTCGGGAACTCGTCCGGAGCCGCATCCCGAAGCGCACGTTTCAGTTCCTCCAACTCTACGTGGACAACAACGATGTCAGGATGCGGTTCGGGAGCCTCCTCGATTTCGGAACCCGACTGGTCCACCTTTTTCGGGGCACCGTACAAAAGTTTCTTCAGGGTGTTCCACCCGAGTTCCGAAGCCCATTTATCCTGCCAGCTTTTGACCTGCTCCGCGTCGTCCGTGACCTCGATTTCGGAATACTCCGCAAGTGCCGAATCGATCGGGCGGCGAACAAAGTCGACAATGATGCCGCCGTAGTACAGGCATGCGAGGACTGCGATTACCAGTCCAACGATGGCCTTAATCAGATGGACACGGAGAACCTCCAGGTGTTCCCCAAAGGTCATTGTCGAATCGTCGAACAAATCTTTCGTTGGTTGCTTCATGGGGATCTTGCACGTCGGAGTGGTTGGTAGCGAATACCAGTTCGTTGCAGCACGGCACTGCCCGTCCGGACAACACCAACCGGTATCCACTCCGAGAGCCCGCAGCAGCAGGCCAGTCGAGCGGCATCGGCAACAGATCGATTTTAGAGGAGACTTCTCAGCATTGCCAAGCCTCGAACCCAAGGAATCTCATCGCGGACGAATCTCTGCACTTGAAACGGGTGGAAACAACGGGGAACCGGATCATGTGCCGAACTCCGCTTCCCAGTTCAGAGAGCTTCGCTCGTCATGGGGCGAATAGGAGTTGCGTTGGGAACAAGGGATTTCGAGTTGGCTCCTTCGTTCGGTTCAGCGCCTACGGTTTCAGGCGGAATTTCATCAGAACAAGTGATTTGCCTGTACATTCAGGTCTTGGGGAGACTATTCCTTGAAAACCTAACGGCAAACGAGGCTATCGACCGGGCCACACGCGCCTTGAGGAGAATCAGAATCAGTGACGCTCTGATTGGGCTCATGTCCGTCGACGGAGGAACACGTCCGCCGAAACCGGCGCCCCCATCTGTCCGCGCTTTCAGGGGAGAGCGCGACATGGCCATCAAGAATCTTGATCGGAGAGATCTGTTCAAGGTCCAGGGTGTTGTGGAATCGAGGGCGCTGATTGCTCCTCTCGGACGGAGTGTTGCGAGACCGCCTTGCTGATTTGAAATTTCCGAGATGGTTGCCATGGCCGCAACCTGCCTTCCTGTGTTCTTTCCGAGGCCCAGGATCGACCGTCTCGAATAAACACTATTTCTCATTCTCGATCGCGCCAATTCGTCGGCTTTGGTTTTGATGGCCTCCCGTC
>JAGQQQ010000264.1 GCA_020426125.1 Planctomycetaceae bacterium | reverse complement strand
CGGCGATCCCGTATTTTTGTGCGGCGGTCGTCTTGAAAAATCGCCGTCGTGCTGGCCGTCGCAGTGTTTCCGGAAGGGGAACCGCCGTCGGTTGCTGAACGTGGGCCAGGCAATGTTCAAGGAGACGGTGAAGCTCGAGCGCGGAACCTAATCGCGTTTCCCGCGACTTGGCATGGAGCCGCGACACGACCTCGGCCAGCCATTCGGGAATCGCGGGATTGGTCTCGCGAATGGGCCTGGGCTCCGTGTCCGTGATGCGGCGGAGGATGCCGTAGCTTGATTCCGCTCGAAATGGGGCTCGCCCCGTGGCCATTGTATAGATCACGCTTCCCAAGCTGAATAGGTCGCTGCGCGTGTCGACCGACTCTCCCCTTGCCTGCTCAGGGGACATGTACTGCGGAGTCCCCGGGTGGTAACCAGTATGGGTCAGGCTCGCGTCGTCACTGGCGCGGGCGAGGCCGAAGTCAGTGAGCAGAGCCCGTTCGACGCCATGTTCCAACAGGATGTTTGAAGGCTTCACATCGCGATGCACGAGACCTTGCGCATGGGCAGCCGCGAGACCAGCGGCAGTTTGCATGGCAATGCGGAGGATCTCGCAAAGCTCTAAAGGACCTTCCCGGTCGATCCGTTGTTGCAGCGATTCCCCGGTGACGTATTGCATCACAAGAAACGGGGCGTCGCCGTTGGATTCGACATTGTGGATTGAGACGACATGCTCATGGACCACCGCCGCCGCCGCTCGGGCTTCTCGGGCGAACCGTTGTCGGGCAGCCCCGCTCCCAGCGAGATACGGAGCCAACACTTTGACCGCGACCGGCCGGTTGAGTTCATTGTCGAAGGCTTTGAAGACGACCCCCATTCCCCCGGCCCCGATGAGACGTTCGACGTCATAGCGACCGATCCGTCCAAGCATCTCCGGATGAGACGGAGCCGACAAGAGTTGTTCGGCCATCGATTCGGTCCAGGCGGTCAGCCGTCTGCGTGGCCCCAGATCGAATCGCGTGGGGGCGGCTCCCTTGTCCGTTGAATTGTCCCCTCGACGCGAGGCCAGTGCCGAGTGGGCTTCATTCCAGAGATCAGGGTCTGCGGCCAGCTGTTCCAATCTCCGTTGGCAGCTTGCACAGCATTCGACATGCGCTGTCGCCTCCGCGAGTTCCTGGCTTTCCTCGTCGGCACTGAGTAACACACGGAGGCGATCATCACGGCACTCGGCTTGGAGCGGGTTCATTGGTGGACCTCATAGCGTTTGACCAGTTTCTGCAACCGGCTCATCACCCGACTGCGACCGACGTAGACGGTGCCCGTGCTGACGTGTAACTGTTGGGCGGCTTCCTCGATCGAGAGCCCTTCGATATGCGTCAACCAGAAGGCCTGCCATGTCGTTTCTTGGACCGACTCCCGGACTTGCTCGGCGGCCCATTGAAACACTTCGCGGCGATACTCGAGATCGAACTCATCCGAGAGGTCCGACTTGTTGATGGAGACTTGCGCGAGTTGTTCGGCGGCATCCTTTCCCCCTGTTCCCCAGGGGCGGTGGGCTCTTCGCGTGAGAAAGTTGACGGCGGTGTTCCGGGAAATTCGCAAGAGCCACGCTCGAAAGGATCCCCGGTCGTTTCGATCCAGCCACTCGCCGACGGACCGGGCAATCGCGACAAACACTTCTTGCACCAAGTCATCCGCGTCGGCCGATTGAAGTCCCTGACGAAGGGCCATCCGATAAACCAACGGGCTGTAGATCGCCACGACCTCATCCCAGGCCGCCACATCGGCCGCATTGGGGAGCCGCAAAATCAAGCTGGCTCGGGTTTCTGGAGGGCTGATTGTCATGAGAATTCAAGACATGAGTGAAGGGACGTTGATGATAAGACACGTCGGGGCAAGCATTCTTGCACGGAATCCCAGCAATTTGCGACAGCGAAGAGATTTGTCCTCGGAATGAGGCGGCCATAGGGGAGAGAGCAGACGATATTCGTTGGCCGAGAATCTCACCGAAACTTATCAAACTCCGTTGAAAAGTCGTGGATCTCCGGATGACGATGTGAAAGAATCAAGGCTTCTCGAAGACGGGCCGTCGCCGAGAATTCGCTTCGGCGTGCCCGTTTTCTCCCCTCACTTCCGACATTCCAGAGGAGAAGGAAATGTTGCGTACGCTCTCGTTGTGTGGCATCGCATTGCTATTGAACTCCGCTCTTGTCCCGGCCGACGACAAAGTTTCGGCTGACGCTCCGCCTGCTGAGGTGACCACTCCCAAAGACCAATTAGCGGAGAACCCCAATGATGTGGTGGCCCTGAATAAATTGATTGGCGATTCGCTGCGCGAAGTCAGTTCCCTGCTGAACAGTGAAAAGTTTGATTCGGCCGAGAAGAAACTCGCGGAGACAAAGGACTTTCTGTCGCATCTTGAACCGACTGAGGAGGCGGCCAAGAGACTTGTCTCACGATTCGAAGGTTACCGGCGTTCCTACGAGTCCAGTATTGAGCTTGGTCGATCCTCGCTCGATGAGTTGAAAGGAAAACTCGAGAAGGACCTGGAAAACAAGTCGGTGTTCGACAATGTCTCCCAAAAGGTTGCGATGCAGGTGGGAGCCATTGCTCGTTCAGAGCCGGAAAAGGCGGAGAAGTTGATGAACGACACCAAGGAATACTTGACCGCTCTCCTGGAAAAAGCTCCCGACAACGAGGACCTGAAAGGGTGGGTCGACACCTCCATCCAGCGGTTGGAACGCTACCGCCGAACGATTGACGCGGCCAAGAAACATCTCGCGCTGATCGGGACTGAGGCTCCTTCCCTAGTTGACAACGTTCAAGCTTGGGCAAACGGTGCCGAGTTGTCCGAGTCCGAACTCCAAGGCAAAGTCGTCCTCTTGGACTTTTGGGCGGTGTGGTGTGGGCCGTGTATCGCGACGTTCCCGCATCTGCGTGACTGGACCGAGCGCTACGGCAGCGAGGACTTTAAGATTGTCGGGATCACCAACTACTACAACTATACTTGGGACGCCGAAGCGAAGCGTGCGAAGCGATCCGATAAGGACGATCCCAAAGTCACGCCTGGGGACGAGCAGGAAATGCTTAAAAAATTTGCCGCTCATCACGGACTCACACATCCCTTTGCGATTCAGTCAGAGGCTCGAACTTTGTCCAACCACTTTGGAGTGACCGGTATCCCCACCGCGATCTTGATCGACAGGAAAGGCAAAGTTCAATTGATCCGGGTCGGCAGCGGCGACGCGAATGCTCATGAAATTGAAGAGATGATTGAGAAACTGTTACAGGAATAGAAAGCGGTCAGGCGTTCTCATCTTTTCGAGTCGCTCTAACTTTTCCTGCTACTGATCGCTATCAACGAAAACAGGGTTGGCCATGATCTGTGGCCAACCCTGTCTCATTTTCTTCAATTATACGGCTCACCGACTAACCAATTCGGCCGACGGCTCGCGGCTCGTCAACGTCTGGCTTCTCCGACTTTTGAGGCAACGTCGCTCGCCCCTGTGCGATGGCATTGGCCAAATACCGCATGATGATGCGAATCGAACGGATACTGTCGTCGTTGCCCGGAATCGGCAGATCGACCGTGTCGGGATCCGAGTCGGTATCGATGAGAGCGACCGTCGTGATTCCGAGAATCTTTGCCTCGTGAATACAATTCTTTTCTTTCGAGGGATCGACAACGATGATCGCCTCTGGCATCCGGTTCATCTCGCGGATCCCCCCAAGATTTCGGCGAATCTTGTCCAACTCCCGACGCAGGCGGGACTGCTGTTTCTTCGAATAGGTGGCGAGTTCCCCCGAGTTTTCCAACGTTTCCAATTCTTCCAAACGCTTGAGTCGCGAACGAATCGTCCGGAAGTTTGTCAACGTTCCTCCGAGCCAACGCTCTGTGCAGTAGGGCATCCCACACGATTCGGCGGCTTGGCGAACCGTATCGACGGCCTGCCGTTTCGTGCCGACGAAGAGGATCAAGCTTCCTTGCGCTGCGACTTTGTAAAGGTACTTCTGACCACGGACGAGACCACGGATCGTCTCTTTGAGATCGATGATGTGGATGTTGTTCCGCTTCCCGTAAATGTACGGGCGCATCTTCGGGTTCCACTTGCTCGTCTTGTGGCCGAAATGGACACCAGCTTCCAGGATGTCTTTGACGACGATTTCCGACACGTCCAATCACTCCAACGTCAAGTTTTGACACGATTTTGGGAAACGTGACAGATTATCGACTGTCACGGAGCGAGTCAAACAAGGTTCCCCGAGGCTGGCATCAAGCCCGGGATCCCCGATGTCATGACAACGAAAAACATTGTAAAGCGTTTCTGTGTAACATATTACGATCATGAAACCCGGGTAGGAAACGCAGGTTCCCGAAGGGCGTTGTGCTCCGCTTGGCAAAATCTTCGACACGTTGTCGGCAATTTTCCCCTTGGAATCCACGTGTCCAGCTCGATATGCCCGTTGGGGCGATCTCTTTCGGCATGAAATCAGATTTTCAGGGGACGTGAGTCTTTCTGGACACTTTTTCTGAATTGACGAACCATCAGGGGAATCGGACAACGCAGAGTCAATCTCGTGCCGAAGTCGATCATCTCAGATCGATGATGATGGCGGAAGCCCCCGATTGAATACGGGCCCCGACAGCGGGAGCTTTTGGCATAGGATTCAAAAAATTCCGAGTCAGCGGCTGCACATTGCTGAAACTTGGTTGTAAAATGAGTCGCATCAAAATTCTCCCCTAACCAGGAACGGGTTGTCTTATGATTGAGATTCGCCGCTGGTTTCTGTTTTGTCTGACGTTTCTTGCGGCGACAGCCGGTTTGACTGGTGATCCAGGAACGTGGGTGAAGGCCGATGGCCCTGAGCGCCTGAGGGATGAATTTTTTATCGGCGGATGGCGGTTCAAGCGGGCCTTCCGCGAATTGGCCTCAGAATCTCGCTTAACGACTGTTCGATTTCTACAGTCCGGACGTCCGATTGCCTTGGGCACCATTATCGAGCGAGACGGAGGAATCATTTCCAAGGCCAGCCAGATTAAGGATGCCGACCAAGTTCAAATGTCTGACGGTCGTAAACTTGCCTTTACCGTTGTTGGGTGGCATACGCCACTTGATCTTGCCTATGTCAAGATCGAAGCCGAAACCCCGCATATGATCCATTGGACGGCTGAAGCTCCGCAGGTCGGGAGTTGGTTTGTGACGTTGGGGCCGGGAAAGGATCCCTTGGGGGTTGGTGTCATGAGCGTGGCTCGAAGACGAATCCCAACATCCGGGCACGGTTGGATGGGAATCTCCCTTGCCAACGCTGACGGACCTGTGATCGATCAGGTCTTTATCAACGGGGGGGCCCACGCCGCGGGAATTCAACAGGGTGACATGGTTCTGAAGGTCGACGAGTTCGATATTCTGAGCCGCCACGATCTGTTGTCGAAACTTCAGGACTACCGACCTGGAGACTCAATCATGGTGAAGGTTCAGCGCGAGACCCAAGAAATCGATTTCGTTGTCACTTTGACTCATCCCTTTGGCCGACTTCTGAGTCGCATTGGCTTCCAAAACGAAATGGGAGGAGACCTGAGTTTTCGTCGTGACGACTTCGAAGCCGTGTTTCAGCATGACACCGTCCTCACCCCGGAACAGTGCGGTGGCCCCGTTGTCGATCTCACAGGCAACGCACTCGGAATTAACATTGCCCGAGCCGGGCGAACGGAAACCTATGTGCTTCCCTATGATTTGATCGAAGGTGTGCTTCCCGATCTCAAGGCTGGCAAATTTCCCCCTCCCAACGCCTCTCCCACCCCGACTCCTCAGATCGCCGCTGAGATCAGCGAATCCCCGGAAGTGGTAGGCAATTCTGAGGCATCTGAGTGAGCCAGAGGTTTGGGAGTCGCAAACCGCGGCCCCAAGCGAATGATTGCGAACAGCGTGCAAGAGTTGAGGCAAGTTTGCCTTTCCAAAGATGGCTTCATTTGGAATTCTCCAATTGATGCACCGGTTCTAATTGGAGCGCCGGCGCATCCGTTTCTCCTGCCGATTCGTGAGGGAGGAAAAACGTGAATTGAGAGACTGGCATCTGCAATTCACTCAATTCGAGTCTTCGCCTCACAACTTGAAAGCGATGGCCCCCGCGGACACATTGAAACGCGGACGTACCCCACACGGTTTGTTTGAAATGGTCCACTTGGATTAGCGGTCTGAGAAGCGGCGGAACGAGGGAGAAACCAATCCATCTGTGAGGCTGTTGAACTCGCGTTCAACGTGGAAGGTCCCATTTCCCCGAAAGAGGGACGCCATCGAAACCTTCGGCGGCACCGCCTTCCTCGACAGATTTTTCCGTACCGTGCCAACTCTCACATCGTGAACGGGGAAACCCACGACGAAATCCAACGGGAGCACCCGAAGGTAGGACGTCGCTTGAATTGCATCTCCGGAACGGGAATTCCCCAAAAATGACAGGGACGGGCGATGTCCCGTGGTCGATGGCTCCGGAATCGATGGGGAACCAAGCCGCTAAAGGCGACTCGAAAGAGGCCTGTCGCGATCAGACGATGGCTGCTTCGAAACCATGTCATTCCCAATTGGCAAACATGCCAGCGAACCGTGAGTCTTAACTCGCTCCCTTTGTGAGGGGGAAAAGCCATTGTCTAAATCAAGCGGCGGTGGGTTCTGGCGAAATAAGCAAAAGATGTGACGGAATTGCCATCGCTGTTCCGTCAGCACTATGATTCGTTCGGACAGGAATGGCGAAATGTCACGCGGCGCCGATTGAGGTCGATGAAGTCCAGGGAAAGGGAAACGTGAGCGGAGACCGTTACTTCGTCGGTGTTGATATCGGCGGAACGAATATCAAGTCGGGAGTTGTTTCCTCGGAGGGGGAGACGATCAGCAAATTGTCTGCGCCATCCGTCCTGAATGCAGGACGGGATGCGGGGCTCGAGCATCTGTTTGAAACGGTTGAAGATGTCGTTCAGTTGAGCGGCGTTTCCTGGAGCGAGATCGGGGGAATCGGTGTCGCGGCGCCGGGAACGATGGACATCAAAGCCGGGATTGTGTTTCACCCGTTCAATATGCCAGGGTGGGAGAACCTGCCCTTGCGCGACTTGGTTTCGAATCGCTTTGGAAAGCCCGCCGTCCTCCAAAATGACGCCAACGCAGCGGCATTCGGAGAGTATTGGCTCGGAGCGGCAAGGGGAGCCGAAAGCCTTATGTTTTGGACGCTGGGGACTGGCATCGGAGGGGGGATCGTGATGGGGGGGCAGATCGTGACCGGTGCCCATTCTCACGCGGGTGAGTGTGGCCACCTTATTCTCCAGATGGAGGGTGGTCCTCGTTCTGAACACGGAATCCACGGCTCCCTGGAACTCTATGCCGGAGCGAAGGCTCTCGTTCGTCGCTGCGAGGCGGCACTCGCATCCGGAGCAAGGTCAATTATTGAGGACCAGCTGAAACAGGGGCAGAAGCTGACCCCCTTGCTCATCGCGGTCTGTGCTTCGGACGGGGATGCCTTGGCCGACCGTCTGATCATGGAAACCGCGCACTACATGGCGATTGGGACGGTCAACATCATTCACACGATTAATCCGGAAGTTGTTCTTTTTGGGGGGGCGATGACGTTCGGCCAGGGGAATACGGAACTCGGAAGGCGATTCCTCGCAAAACTCCGTGAGGAAATCCGAGCCCATACGTTTCCCATCCCTGGCGAGAAGACCAAAGTCGACTATGCGTCCCTGGGAAAGGACGCCGGATATCTGGGAGCGGCGGGTTGCATCCGATCCGCCATCGGCGGAGGGAAGTGAATGCTTTCTGACACCGACATCATGGTGCGCGTGCAAGGCGGAGACCTCGCCCTGTTTGGCGAACTTGTGAATCGGTATCAGTCCCGGTTGTTGCTCTTTGCCCGGAGCAAGTTCGCGGACCGGGATTTTTCGGAAGATCTTGTCCAGGATGCGTTTTTAGCGGCGTATCAGGCCAGGGACAGTTACCGTGTCGAGTTTGCCTTTAGTACCTGGATTTGGACGATTCTGCTGAATCTGTCCAAGGAAGCTGGGAAAAAGCAGGCGCGTCGGCAGGATCGCGAGCGAAAGCATGCTCAGCTTTCCCATGAAAGAGCTGGTCTCATGACCACTCCGCTTCAGGAAATGCTCGCGGCGGAACAGCGGACCCAAGTTCATCTCTGGCTGCAAAGCCTTCCCGAAGAGGAAGCGGATGCCATCCGTTTGAAGTTCTTTGGGGGACTCAAGTACGAAGAAATTGCCTGGGCCATGGAATCGTCCGTGAGCGGGGCGAAAGCACGTGTCAGACGAGGCCTCACTCGATTGGCCGAACAGTTCCCCCCAGATGATTAGAGCAGTCTGCTCTTCCTCATGTCCGCGACGTGCGTCGTTCACAGCAACGAAAACACCAGTCCACGAGGCGGAATGCAAACAATGTTCTGCGATCTGTTCTAATCGCCGCTGAGAGCGCCCAGCGGCGATGCCGAACGTCCCAGAGAGCGAGGGACTCAAGTGCCGATGCGTTGGACAGGAAACCGAGCGGGACAATCACTCTGATTTGACACGTTCTCGAAGTCGATCCGCAGGCTCGTTGGCCTGCTCGCGACTAGATCAACAACCCGTCATTTCCGGTTGGATGATGCATTAGAAATCCAATTCCACCAAGCGTCCCATGATCAAACGAATGTACCGTTCCTGCATCTGGCCGTCGGGAAACTTCGCTTCCACTCGATAGATGTGCGGCAGTCCGGGTAGGAGCGGTTCCGACTCGAAGTGCCAGACTGTCGGATCGTACGCATCCTGGAATCCATCCAGGCTATCCTCCGTGCGAAACTCATTGAGATCATGTACCAGGACTTCGGTGGCTCCGGGAACGCGGATATCGACCATCCCGACCCGGGGATGCATCTTGGTTGGAATCGGACGGGAGCGGAGCTGATAGGTTCGGCCTAAGGTACCCGGGGGCGGAGCGACTTCTCCCATCTGAACTCCCATCATCGCTGGTGCGGCTCCCATCATCGCGGCGCCGTGCTGAAACGAGGGGAGCCCTGACGTCATCGGGACCGGACTCAACGGATAGGCTTCTCCCCCCTGACTCTCGCATGGACAAGCCGCAAAAGCAGTTTGACAAGATAAAGCGATGGAAAGGGTCGTCGTCGCGCAGGTCGCGCTGTAAAGACGTGCCATGAATGACTGTTGACGCATATCGGCATTCCCAAATTGGAAGAGCGAAACGGGACACAAACCCCGAGGACGCGGTTGGCCAGGCGGGCTGACGACGAACGGTTTTTCGTCCGGAGGGGAACCGGACACTCTTGACCGTCTCCGCCGCCCACATTGAGCCAGCCGCTGTCCCCGGGTCAAAGTGACCTGTCCCGGAAGACCGATTCCGTTTCAGGTCGAGGTAGACATTCAAGCCTACAATCCTTTGGTGCTCGTGGAGCGACGGTTCCCGCCACACAGTGAAGATATCGGCAACTTTTGCCGAAGACGTGCAAAGCCTTTTCGCAAAGGGACTTTCTTCGCCAATTGGAACGACATGGAGAATCGGTGAACTCTTCCGGGCGTCGCATCAGAGCTTCGCGAAAAATCGAAACGAAACTTTTGACGAATGTCTCGAAAGAGACGGCTGGACGGACTTGGACCAACCTGTCTCCGGTCCAAGTCCCGTGTCCCTGGCTTCGATCATGGGATTCCCGGTTGAAAACGGTTGAGGCCAAGAAATGTGATGGGTAGGTCCTATTCCCTGATCGACGGAGAGTCCAGACGGACCGACTCGTAGGAGGAATGGATCCCATTGGGAATCTCTCTGGCCGCACGACTCGGAGGCGGAATTCTCGCCCGTTTCTTGAGCCCTTTGAGGAAGTCGAGCGACCGGGATTTTCCAGACGGTTCAGATGCGACTTTCCTTTTCAGCGCGGATAGAATCCCGCGACTGGAAGCTGGCAGAGCCCAAAACCGGGAGTCATGGCCGTCGCGTTTCGGCAATCCGTCCGCCAGTCCCGGACCTCACAGGTTTCCGGTCTGGAGGTCCCCCTTTCTGAACTGGTTCATTCATGCCAACCCTTGCACTATTTGATGCGTTTGGGATCGAACTTGAGTACATGGTCGTGGATCGTGAGTCGCTCGACATTCGTCCGATTTCCGATTTCGTGTTGAGGGATCCCTCCGGAGCCCCTGTTTCGGACCTGGAGCATGGCGAGATTTCCTGGTCCAACGAGTTGACTCACCATGTGATTGAACTCAAGACCTCCGGCCCCGCTCCGTCGTTAATACCGTTGCCCGATCTCTTTCAGGCAAATGTCCGCGAAGTCAATTCCCGGCTCCGCGAAGCGAACGCCTGCCTGTTACCAACCGCGATGCATCCCTGGATGGACCCTGACCGGGAAATGCAGTTATGGCCATACGAGTATCACGCGGTCTATGAAACATTTCATAAAATCTTCGACTGCCGTGGCCATGGCTGGGCCAACCTTCAGAGCATGCACATCAATTTGCCGTTTGCGAGCGACGAAGAGTTCCGCCGGCTTCACGCGGCCTGTCGACTGGTCTTGCCGTTTTTGCCTGGTCTGGCGGCGAGTTCCCCATTTCGAGACGGAATTGCCCCGGGACCACTCGATTGCCGCTTGGACGCCTATCGGAGAAATGCCGGACGGGTTCCCTCTGTCGCAGGCCGGGTCATTCCAGAGCCAGTCTATGATGAAGCCAGTTACCATCGCGACGTCTTTGAACCGATGCTCCGCGATGTCGCTCCCTATGATCCTGGGGGAGTTCTCAAAAGTGAGTTCCTCAACGCCCGGGGAGCCATTGCACGGTTTAGTCGGGGAGCGATTGAGATCCGAGTGATTGACGTCCAGGAATGTCCCCCAGCCGACCTCGCGATTGCCGCGTTAACGGTCGAACTGGTCCGTTCTCTCGTTGAGGAAAATTGGTCTTCAACGATCGAGCAAATGGCCGTTCCGATTGAGCCGCTGGAACGGATTCTGATCGCAGCAATCGACGATGCCGATGAAGCGATTGTCGATGATGCCACTCTCTTGCGATTGTTCGGAATTCCGGAGTCGAACCTGAATCTCAGGGAGTTTTGGCAGATCATTCGAGAGACCGTGTCCGGGGGCGATCGGCTGCGTCCTCATTCCCAATCGCTGGATGTGATTTTAAGTGAGGGCTGCCTCGCGCGCCGAATGGTCCGGGCCGCAGGGAAGCCCAATGAACGGGCCGCTCTGAGAGCGTTGTTCGCCGACCTGGCGGATTGCCTCGAAGCAGGTGAGCTTTTTCAAGGCTGATGGTTCGCTTCCCAGCTGTTTCGACTCAAAAAGGCATGATCCCCTGAGGGAAAACGACGTTTGCCACGAGCCTTCTCGCCGAAGTTCATCGGAACAATCTGCCCAAATCAGAAACTCAAGGAATTGAAACTGAGAGACCTTCGGCGCGTGTTGCACATGAAAATCGAAGGAATCTCGCATGATCCATCCGGAGTTTCCAATCGACTCGAACAAATTGTTCGGAAAATGGGAGATGCGTGTTGATTCATATTGCGTAGTCCTCCCATGGTTCCTATTTTTTTTATTCTTTTCTCGTGCAGAGGGGCTCCCGTGAATTCCATTTCGAGTCTGATTGAGCGTTTCCACCGCCAGTTTTTCCAGGTTCGACGACCTGTCCTTGCACGAAGACAAACCCTGCGACGGGGATGTTCGCTCCTCACGCCAGAGAGCCTTGAGCAGAGGCTCCTTCTTTCCTGGGATGGATTTGCGCCACTCGTAGTGAGACCGGTTCCCGATTCGACTCTGGTTCAGACGGACGCGGAGGGGAACTTTCAGATTCAGAGTGAAATCAGTTCTGGTGAGATTGACTGGTACAGTGTCTTCGTTCCTTCGACGACATCCATTCTGGGGCAATCCTACCAGATTTCTGTAACGACCCCGTCCAGCGAGACCGACCCAATCGTCGGCCTTTATTACCTCAACACCGATGGTCGGGATCGTTTAACCGGTCAAATCAAATACCGTTTGGACCTGGTTTCGCAGAACGACGATATCTCCTCCACGAACAGCGATAGTCGAGCCGGCATCACCTTAATCAACCGAACCAACTATTACATCGGCGTAACGAACGTCACCGGCAGCCCGACCGGGGCATATACCTTGTCGGCCACGAGAGTGCGCCCGGATCTGACGAGTGCCGCGCTCGAAGTCTCCGGCCGACCGGAAAATCGACATGATCAACTGCAGATTCGGTATGCCGTCGAGAATCAGGGATTGGTCAGTGCGAGCGGAATGCAATCTCGATTTCGCTTGAGTCATGACAACATCATCGATAGCAGTGATTACCTTCTGACGACTCGGTTCGAATCTCCCTTGGATCCCGGGGAAACCTCGGTTCTGACCACTTTGACGTTTGACCTGGAATCTGTCCCTCGAGAGTTTTGGTTTGGAACATCCACATTTTATGTTGGATACGAAATTGACTTCGCGGACACAGTCGAAGAATCCGACGAGAACAACAACATCAGCGCGATTCCAGTGGTCTTTCCCGACCACAGCGACGATGCGGTCTTTCTGAATCGCTCGACGGGGACCCTTTCCACTTTTGCCTCCTCGCTTGGTTCGTTCGTGCCATCCACAAATTCCGGAGACTGGAGCGACTCTTGGAATTCCGGTTTGCTCGATGAACCTCAACCGGCGGATCTGGATGGCGACGGAGACCTCGACTTGATCGCCTTTCTACGCGGCCCGGAGACCGAACCGGGAGTACGAGCCCCGGGGGTCTGGGAAGTCCAACGAAACAACGATGGTGTGTTTGCCCTGGAGACCTGGGGCACGCAAGACGATGCGGCGGTTGGGGATTTCGTGATTGCGGATTGGAATGGAGATGGATTGGATGATGTCCTGATCTGGGGAACCGACAGCCGCTGGCATGCGAAACTCAACTCTCCGAACTCCGATGAGTTCGTTGACCGTTACATTGGCCGTTGGAGCCGGGATGTTGTTTGGAGCAACATTCGGATTCTCGACTTCAACGGCGATGATCAGGCCGACCTCGCCGGACAGTTACGGACCGGCCACTGGTGGCTCATCGAATCTCAGGGGGATGGACTCACGAACGACGGACGGACGACATACGGGAACGCCGTTTATGGCGCTCGCTGGGCACCCGCCGCAAACTGGGAGCACGTTCTCGTCGGCGACTTCAACGGCGACGGCCGAGACGAACTGGCAGGACTCCATGCAGCCTCCGGGGCTTGGTGGATTGGAAATGGACGCCAAGGCGCCGCGCAACGCCAGGCGCATCTTGAGAACTTCTACGCGGGAGCCTGGGGCCGGGGAGTCTCAAACTGGTCCCATGTGCATGTCGGGGATTTCAATGATGATCTTCGAGATGACATCATCGGCCTGCATCGGTATCCCCTCAGTTCGCATTGGTTTGTCTCGACACTCGGGCAAAACTTCGCGCTTCGACTCAGTTCCTTCGGCTCGTCAGACCTCCACGCGGAGGAGTTCGATTCCCAAGTCGGGGACTTCAACAACGATGGTCTCGATGACCTCTTAAGAATCGAACCGCCGGGAACTCTCAACGTATTATTGACGAGCAACGACCGTTTCTCCTCCCCCGCGAACTGGGGTCTGTTGGGGGCCCCGGAAGATTCGACCGGCTGGTTTGGACAATTCGCCTAAACTCACCCCCAAAAGTTTTCCGGTGAATGGAAATTCGAGCAACGGTGGCAAGCAAACGGTGCGAGACACCCGTCGGTCCCGGTGAACCCGAATTTTGTCCCTTGGCGGAATGAAATGAAGTCGTAGTGAAACGTGCCTCCACTCGTTCGAGACACCCCCGCCCCAATTCAGGCGGTCCCAGGAATCCCCAGCATGGGATCTGACTGGTCTCCGACTGAAATCACAAAGAACTACTTCGTCCGGGGGTTGCGTTTGTAGTACAGTCGGCCGTCTTCGGCACCAACAAGGAGATCGGGAATCCCATTTTTGTCCCAATCAACGGTGGTCGGCGAGGTGGTGTGCCCGGCAAGGCGGAGGTCGTCCATCTTGCCCATGTCCTGAAACCAGACGAAGCCGTCGTCATCGGTGCGAACGTTTCGCAACCAGTTGACGTTCTCACTATTGACGAGCAGGTCGAGGCGGCCGTCGCCGTCCCAGTCGACGAAGTGGAGTTTGCGTCGACCGCTGCCTCCCGCGTGGCTGGCGTTGAGACGGAGCAGACCATCTGTCTTCTCCCCCACCGGCCGATGCCTGGAGTCAAACTCACAGGGGCCTTCGATCTTGAAGATCCGCCGCGGTGGCATGAGCGGCGGGTTACTGTCATCGGTTTTCTGACGCTCGTAATACGCGAGGTAGCCCTCGTGATCGAGCATGATCAAGTCGGTCAGACCGTCACCATTCCAATCCAGCGCGCAAGGAGTGGTCCGCCACTGAGTTGTCAGCGTGTTTTCTTCCGGCGTCCACCAGACCCACGCTGGCTTTGGCGGCGATTCGGGCCAGTCAACTTGGATAGGCTGCGCTGTCGAAACCCTGGGATGGAGATTATTGTCGGCTCCGAGAATCGGATTGGCGCCGTGAACGGTCACCCGCCCCCAAATGTCGTTGACAATAACGTCATGGAAGTTGTTCAGCGAGACAATCTTTCCATCCTTCTCGAATCCAATCTCTGGCTTTTTGAACCACTTGGCGACACTGATTGTCGTATATCCCCACTTCGCTTCACAGGGCCCTTGAATTGACCCCTTTGGTCCGGCTTGATGGCGGAGGATTTTTGAGAGGGCGATATCTCCACCCGTTTGATACTCCTCGACGAACAAGGTCGGCCTTTCCCACTGGGGTTGATCACCGCCCAGGTTTTCAATCAAGGCGATATGTCCGGCCGTGTTGCCGCAGACCAGGTCCTCATCTCCATCGTGATCCCAGTCGACGCTGGTGGGGGTGATGAGCGCTCCGAATTTCACGTCATCCGCGACCTGCTGGAAATAAAACGGTTCGCGAAAGCTTGGAGTTCCGCGAAGTTCCGCATTGAGGTTCTGGCAGACGGCGACACGTCCATCCTCATCTCCAACGATGAGGTCCATCGCTCCGTCCCCATTCCAGTCGAAGGCCACTGGCGTGATCATCTGCAGGTTCATCGCCAGTCGAAACGCGAACGATCTGGAATCTAACACATCCGGTGTTGGCAACTTGACGGCATGATCGGGTGTGTGCATTTGAGCGTGTTTCTGGGCCACGGGCAGCCCTGCCCGAAAGCTGGGGTTTTCTCGAGTTCCATCGTTCTTGAACCACGTAAACCCATCCATGAACTCGCCACAGATCAAATCGAGATCCCCGTCGCCATCAAAGTCGGCGAAATTGGGGCTGGGCATGCCGTAGACATCGATCGGTTCGCCATCGCTTGTGGTGATTTTTCTCGGCTTGGCAAAAGGTTGATTCGGCAGGGTCGAAAGTTGAGAGAGAGAGTCGACGCCGTCTCTCTTCTCTCCTCTCTCCTCACTCCTCTTTCCCAGATTTTCCACCAGGTACACGAAGCCATGCAGGGGGCCATTTTTCCAGGTGCCGTCTTCGTTCCAGGCGTCGTCCCAGCCGTAGTCGTCCCAGACACCGATCCCGACGATGATGTCCAGATCGCCATCATTCTCCCAATCGACCAGTTTCCATTGATTGGCACGATACCGGTTGTACTGCGGATCAATCTTCGCGGGCAGTTTCAGTTTGATCGGCTTGGAGTATTGATCCTTGCGAAAGTCCGCATAGATCGTCGACGGTGTCATCACGATTGGTTCGCCATCGAGATAGCTGACCTGAACATTCGAGGCCTTGTCCGCGATCCGAATTGGGGCTTGAAAAACGGGCCGAGACGGCGATCCCTCACTGGTCGCTCCCGGATTCTCGAAGAGCCAAGTGCCGCTCATCGGCACGTCCGGGCAACTGACGACGAGGTCGATGTCGCCGTCGCGGTCGTAGTCCATTGGCATCGGCCAGGCCCATAGCCCGACTCCCAAGTCAACCACCAGGCCGGGATTGTGATACTTAATAGGAGCCAGCTTTTCCTGAGCGGAAATGACCGCCGACCCTTGGTCGACAACGGCCCACAGGACGGCCAGGAAGGAGAGACGACGAAAGAGAAGCAACGACATGGAACGCTTTCCTGAAAACCGAGGGAACGGTCACGATCAATGAGCAACGACTCACACTCAGATTTTGACCGTGCTGGTCAAGTGACAAACGTACGCGCCCATTCTTACGAAAACTGATGGCGACTGGAATCGTGGAATCTGTCAGGGGGATTACGCCACAATGGGTGATCTGCAAAGATGAGTGAGCATCCTGTTGGCCTTTTGGTAAGGTCACGGGAGGTTGCAGATGACTGAGATGGGTGTGGCGTCGATTCGGGAACACTTTAGTAACCGCTTGGCCCTGACCTCACAGGCCTGACCGTTGCTGAGGTCATCCTGCAAGTCTCGATAGGACTCCCGAACAGTCCGCCCTCCGAATTCGGGACTCATTTGGGACGTCGTCACAGGTGACGGATTGGCGATCTCCCAGCATACTCTCCGGCCGGTCTGGACAAATCCGAATTCGCCGTCGCCACGGACGGTTCATACGCCCCTCGTGGCTCTCTCCCTTCCTGCCGAATCCGCAGTAAACTTCGGCTCGTTCCGGGGGAGGCAGCTTCCCCAATCGGAAATTTCCTGCGAGGATTCCGCCGCTTTTACGGGCGCGCGAAGTCTGGTTCGAACCAAATTCGACGGCACTATGGATGTTTGATGCCCGGCCCGGTGTCAGCAGACTTTTGTGGCTTGTTGAACCACGGACGGTCAACGCGAGAGGGGCGAGATCGGGTTGGCGGTCGTATGGTGAGTCGACCTATTGAAACCAAACCGCGAACGCTAAAAACCGGCCTTGGAAGGCAGCTCCGATGGACCGGGCGGTCGCGTCCGAGACGACGTCCCCTTCTTCCACAAATGGCAGGACGCCAACGCCGTGTAACCAGAGAACCAGATCAAACTCACGAGGTTCGTCGAACACTTTCTGGAGATTGATTCCGAGCCCTTTCTTTTTGATTCGCCAATGGGGGAGCAGTCTTTCCCCGTTGAGGACGGCTTCCGCCTCATCCTGAAATTGCCGCCAGCCCTGAATTTGCTGCTCGGTTACTCGGAGTGGTGTCAGGCTCGTTTGCTGGGCATTGGGGATCCACTCGCGGTCGTCATCTGTTTCCTTGAGTGCGTACTCCCAGACCAAACGGCTTTGCGCAATCATGGCGAGCAGATGCCGACGGCTGGCGAACATTCTGGAGGCATCGTCCAGTTCAAAATTGATGAGATGGATGGCAGCGATCGCGTCCGCGATGGAGTTCGGATCGAACCCGGCGCCGCCTGGGGTGAGTGGCGACTCGCGTGAGGCTCCGGAAAAGAAGGTCGGGGCCAGCAGTGCAAAAAACTCTCGGGTGTCATAGGCGAGCCACGCTTCGACCATTCCTCGCAAGAGATGAGTATAACCGATCAGCCAGTGCACATCGGCTCGGTCAAAGCCAATGGGGAATTCCTTTTCTTCATCCCCGAGTTTTGCGGCCCGCCAGGCGACGCTTGTGAAGATCTTCCAGAACGTTTCGTCCTCGTCGGCGTGGCCGTTCCCATCGAGATCGAGCCGAATCATCCCGACTTTGACTTTCAGTTTGACGTTGTCGTCGGTGACCTGTTCCAAGACCCGCGCGGCCTGAGACAAGTCATCGATGAATTGTTGAAGCAGAGCGTTGTAGTTTTCATGGGTGATCGGCTCCGGGTTGGGATTCTCAGGGACGGGCAGCCTCAAGATTGGAATCTGTTGCATGGTTGGCCGCAGCCCATATCGATGGAGATTCTGCCCCAGATTCCGCACGGACTCCAACACGCTCACCAACCCAAGTCCGTATTGGGCATGAGAGTCCTGCGGGTCTTGCGCGAGATGATCTACCAATCGCTCTTTGGCAATATCAAGTCGTCCGATGGGAAGCGCCTCGTTCAGAATCGTTTCTACCGCTTCTCGCTTCGGTCCCTGGGCCAAGGTGGGGGTGATGAAAACAACCGTTAAGAGAATAGGGAAAGGCCAGCGGGCAACCACGGTCACGCTCCAGGTTGATGGTTTGGGAAATTCGCCCCATCATAACGCCCCATCCTCAAAACACGACAAATTTCCGATCCCAGCTTCGGAGTGCCGAGACTTGTCACCGCTTTCTTTGGAGGATCTCTTCCGGTGAGAATTGGTGACCGACCGTTTTCCCTGGGGCTTCCCCGCCGAAGCAAAAAATGGCTCCAGCCTATCTGGTCCATCAACCAGAAAAGCGGAGCCGATGAGGGATTGTGAGTGAAGGTCGTTCGCTCGTCGGGTCTTTTAGAACCGGGGAGGCGGAGCGATGCCGGTGGTCGGAGCGGGAGGAGCTGTCGTTTCGGTGATGCGAGAGTGGACGCCGTAGTCTTCCATCAAATGGTGCAGCGTGTCTTCGAGCCGTTCCATCTTAGTGAACAGGTCGCCATGGGCGGCATGATGGTGGTGCGAGTGAAAGCTCGGTCGCCAGCCCACGATGTCATCCTCAATGTGATGGAACAACTGATCAATCTCATGCAGGTCGGCCGCGATGTGATCAACATCATGAAAATGATGGTGGGCTGATGCGTGAACCAGGTCATGGATGTGGTTCGCGTCCCGCAGGAGTTCGTGCATCTCCGCGTACGTCGCGGAGAACCCGGGATTATGCTGGTAACGTCGGTACATCTCCCAAGCAACATCGTTCGCCTGGAGTTTCATCTCGTATGCAAGGTCATCGAGGTGATGACGTCCCCCGAACCCGTTCGGATTGATGGTAATTACTCGTGGTCCGCCGGATCGAATAAACCGCACCTGGGCGTCGGAAACGTTGGCGAAACAAAGGGTGGTGGCCAGTCCACACAAAGCCATCATGACGGTCTTCATCTTGAACTCCGGGGAACTTTGGGAGAGGGTTGTCAAGTTGAAGTGTAAGAATTGCAGTTGCTGTTCCACATATTTACAAACGTGGTAAGGTCCTCCTAATTTTAGGCTTACATAAAACACGCAGAATCTGCCGATGCCGCAAATTTGACACCAGTGAAGTCACTGTGACAACAAGATTGTCGACTGGAAGCGGGGACAATTCAGACTCGAAGCGCCTGGTTTTTCACGGGACGAATCCGCGTTGAGTGGGAGATCGCCGTTTTTTGGGGGCCGGATAGGTCAAGGATTCCAAGAATCGTCTTAGGACGGCATTTCACATTTCCCCCTCACGTCAGGTGAGATTGCGCCAGAAGAACATCCCAATCAACTGAGGCCGTTTCGGGATCGCTTTCCCATGGAATCGGGAACCGGCGCAGTCGCCATGCTGAAATCTCAGAAACGGGTTTGCCGAGCGATGGAGTCAGCTTTCATCGTCAGAGTGAAGCAACGGAACCTGAAGTCGAGGCAAGTTCATTGTGGCGCAGTGAAGTGAACCGAGTTTCCGTCCGAGGGACTGGCTGTCGATCGGCACGATTCTCCAAACCGGGAGGAGGCGGCGGTATTGGGCCAATACCGCTTCCTCGGTCTCTTGCTGCG
>JAGQQQ010000263.1 GCA_020426125.1 Planctomycetaceae bacterium | reverse complement strand
ACTGGATGTGATCGATATCGATGGGCAACAAGTGAGCTATCCCAAGCAGTTGGTAGTGGAGACCCGTCGGATTGACCCCACTTATCAGGGACCTTACGAGGATGATGTCGTCGGCATTCTCAATGGGACCGTTCCCCTGCCGGATTATCCTTATGTTTCCGACTGGAGCGTGGCTTGGAGTGTGGAAGTCGCTGCATTTCCTAAAGATGTCGATCTCTCGTTGGAATTCCCAGACCAGACATTCTACATGGACCAGTCACGTGCCGTGGCGATGTTTGTAGGGGAAGGAGCGAGAGATGCGCTCGCGGTCCATCCCCAAACCCATGTTGAGCCGCTGAAGCGATTCAATTGGATCCTCTGGGGCAACATGGCTTTGATCATCACCATCTTGGGGACGTTATTTCTTCGTCGGCGTCTAAAGCGTGTCGCGTAATCGCTGAAATGCATGCCGTTTGTCATTCAAGGGGTGGGCAAATGCGTAATATTCGAATCTTATTTCAGTTTTCGCTGCTAATCCTTAGCGCTCAGACGTTCGCTTCCGAAGAGTCGCACACCATGCCAAGTTGTGGTGCCGCCTCGACCTATGCGTTTCTTCGTTTGCACGGGCATGACGTGAATGTGGTAGAGGTCGAGGGATGGTACGACGATGAATTGCTTTCTCTCTCGGAACTGCGACGGGTGATGTTCGATCACGGGATCTCAACGAAGGCCGTGAAAATCGTGGAACCCAATGGCCGAACGGTGATCACCCCCGCGATTCTTTACGTAACGGTCAGCAAACAGAAAGAAATCGGACATTTTGTGGTCCTCGAAAGAGCAGATTCTGAGTCCGCTTGGATTATCGACGCTTCACTGCCGGAGACCCGTGCGAGAACGGAAGTGACCTGGGAGCAACTCCGTAGTCGGTGGTCAGGTGAGTGCCTCGTTCTCGACGACGATCGGAATCTGCTGCACCAACCGCTTTTGACCGGGGTTCTCCTGCTCGTTGCATTGGCATTACTCGGATCACTCAGCTTCCGTAGAACAAAGAAGGTCAGTGCCGTTGTTCCCTCGATTCTCCTCGTTTCATTCTCATTTGGTGCGGTCGGATGCGGGCGGGGACAGATGGCCGACGTTCCAGGCGAATCCGGTCAACTTCATGGACAGGTGCTTGAGTGTGAAGAGCCGACGATCGACTTAGGAGTCGTCCGGGTTGATGATTCGACGATTGAGCAAAATTTTGTTGTCAAGTCGATTGCGGATCACCCATTGCGAATTCAGGACATTTGGCTGTCCTGTTGTGGGACGGTCTCCTCAAGCCATGACTCACTCCTCGCAAGGACAATCCAGCCCGGGGAGTCATTTACTGTTTCGGTTCCCCTTCGAACGCATATTGTCGGCGAGACTCAGAACAAGATGAAGATCACGCCCGATTCCGGCAACACAATCACTCTCGAACTCAATGCCGTGATCAGCAAGAGCCCGGTCATTGTTCCGGTCAGGATTAGCGCAAATGCCGGACAAGCGATCGAAGTTCCCTTGAAGGTGTCGCACGTTCGGCGTTTTTCTGAACCTCCATTGGAACTGGATGATGTGGAGGCCCAGATGCTCTCGCCATTCACGATCTCTGGAGTTTCGTCTAAGTCGGATCCGTACCCGTCTTATCCCAAACAGGAATCCTCGCCACGTTTTGACGAGTTGACACTTGGGCTTTCTGTGGACGATTTGCCCATTGGGACGCATGAGTTTCCGATTTCTCTGAAAGTGAAAGGGTGGCCAGAGCCTTTTGAGACGACCATTGAAGTTTATGTGAAACACGCATTCGAACCTTTGGAAAGACGGCTGTTTTTGGGGGTTGTGGAGCCCGAATCTAAAAAGCCATTTCAGATCCGTTTCATGAAGACGCTTGACGAATCCGGTCTCGTGGTGGAAACAGAAGGGCCTCTTGAATGCGGAATAGACGACGACCTGCGAAGTTTGTCGGGCGAGTGTTCGGTTCCCGCACAGTCGGGGCGTTTTGAAGGAGCTGTCGTCCTTTCGTTCCACGAGGACGTTCATCCTAAACTTCGAATCCCAGTGACCGGAATCGTCAAGTCGACTGGCAACATGGGAGATCGACCTCCTTTTCCGGAAGGGGGCAACTAGCCATGGTCCGTCTCTTCCGGGGGGAACCTGCGCTGGTTGATCGATCGTCCGTGCCCGGCGCGGATTTGGATGTCAGCATTGTCATGCCGTGTTTGAATGAGGCCGAGACCCTGGAGTTTTGTATCGTCGAAGCTCAGGCGGCACTCGCGGAGAGTGGGCTCCGGGGCGAGATTGTTATCGCTGACAATGGAAGCACCGATGGGTCACGGGAAATCGCTGCACGACTCGGGGCGAGGGTGGTCGAGATCTCTCAGAAGGGATACGGCTCAGCGCTACTTGGCGGCATCGCTGCCACTCGTGGGGAATTCATCGTCATGGGCGACGCGGATGCGAGCTATGATTTTGGACAGGTGTCCTCGATCGTAAGCAAGCTTCAAGAGGGATACGAACTCGTCATGGGCAATCGGTTCCTCGGAGGAGTCCAGCCGGGAGCCATGCCATGGCATCATCGCTATATTGGAAACCCTCTTTTGTCAGGAGTGGGCCGACTTTTCTTCCGATGTCCCGCGAGGGACTTTCACTGCGGCCTGCGCGGATTTCGTAAGGATGCGATTTCCCAACTTGATTTGTCGACTTCTGGAATGGAATTCGCGAGCGAAATGTTGATCAAGGCGACGCTCGGGGGATTGAAGATTGTGGAAGTCCCGACAGTGCTCCGGCCAGATGGACGGTCTCGCCCTCCTCATCTCCGAAGTTTTCGTGATGGCTGGCGTCATTTGAGGTTTATGCTTCTGTATTGCCCGTTTTGGTTGTTTGCGGTCTTGGGAATGCTCCTGTTTTTGGCGGGCACTTTGTTCATGGGCCTGATTGCGGTAACTGGCGGGCTGATCATTGGCAGCATCACGTTAAGCGTCAACACAAGCTCCGCATCCGCGATGGTGGCGCTCGTTGGGTGCCAACTCGTGATTTTGGCGGCATTCGCTCGTCGACTGTTCACGGCAATGGGAGTTCAGCCCGAACCTCGAGTATTGGCTCTTATCGAACGTCATGTGACGCTAGAGATTGGGGTTCTGGGGGGGCTCTTTGTGGTCTTGCTCGGAAGCCTTTGGTTTGGAACCGCGTTCCTGGAATGGCGGGCGGCTGACTACGGCGGAATGACTTCCGATCTCTCGGTCCGCACTGTGATTCCCTCGCTGACATTGATTCTCGTTGGCGTTCAGGTCGTTTTTGGAAGTTTCTTGATGAGCATTATTGGACTGATCCCTTTTCCCAGGACCCATTCTCGCAGAATCGCGCGGAATGATTTCCGATAGGGGATGCGCCAAACTGGACCAAACTGAGTGCTTCGCGATTGGTTTTCGGTGCCTGTGTAACGTTGAAGCAGACGAAGTTTTCCTTTTCCTCTGGTGGTGATATTGGAATCTCAAGTCAAAGTTGTTGAAATCGATCACTTGAATGTTAGGATCGAGCGATCGTAGCTGAGGAGGTTTCGCGAAAGACCGGGGCTGAGTTGAAAATTATTAAAAAAATTGCGACGAAAGTAATGTTCCATCATGGTGTCCGTCGGCATTTCTGTTGTGGTTCCGGTTTATGCGGGGGCAGAGACGTTATCAGAAATGGTGCGCGAATTTTCATCAATCAAGAGGGAATGGGAGAATCGGTTCCCACAGATCGAACTCCTTGAGGTCGTATTTGTGGACGACGATTCCGTGGATCATTCGAGCGCCGTACTTTCTGGCCTGGAAACACGGCATTCCTGGATTCGTGTTTTGACATTGTCCAGAAACTTTGGGCAACATCCCGCCACGGTTGCTGGGATTCTGACGACATCCGGTGAATGGGTCGTCACGATGGACGAAGATCTTCAACACCCCCCATCCAAAATCTTCGACCTACTGAAAACGGCACTGGATGCTGGCAACGACGTCGTTTATGCGAAGTCCACCGTCAATGTCCATGATTCTTTCCTCCGTGACTGGAGTTCCCGATTTGTCAAGAAGTTGACGTCCTGGCTCTCCGGGAACCAGCAGGTTGTCGATTTCAGCAGTTTTCGTCTTGTGCGGGGAAGTATTGCTCGAGCGGCCGCGGCTGTCTCCGCCAATGAGACCTATTTTGATGTGGCATTGTCATGGTTTACGTCGGGCATCGGCACACTTTCCCTCGAACTTCGTGACGAGAGGTTTCGACAACGGCGGCAGTCGGGCTATTCTTTGAGGCGTCTGATCTCGCATGCTCGGCGATTGCTCATTTCCTCTCAGA
>JAGQQQ010000262.1 GCA_020426125.1 Planctomycetaceae bacterium | reverse complement strand
GGCAAACATCGCAATCGGCTCCGTGGCTTGGCGCCCGTCTTGCTGGAGGATTGGACGGCATCTACAATCCCCTGAACGAGTTTCCGTAGATTTGCGGAATTGGTCAGTCGCTCTGACCGTTTCGGGGAGTATGGGTTCGTGAGGGGGATCGTCATGGATTGCGCCTGGTCGCTGACAGGTTCCTCGTCGTGGTTTCAAAGCCTGACATGGCGTCGCTCGGTTGGTTTGAACTTCCCGCCGAAACCCAATGGGGCGCCATCCGAAAACTTGCGCCTACCGCGAATATTTTCGCCGTAAGTATCAAAAGGGATGTCCTGATGCAGACGACATTGAATCGATTTTGCTGGATTCTGACCGCCGCGTTTTTGCTTGCCGCCGCCTGGACCGGGATCGCTAAAGCCCAATCGGAAAGCGACGAGTATTATGAATTGATGCGGGTTTTCGTCGACACGTTCGAAGAAATTGACAAGAACTATGTCAATGAGGTGGACAAGCGAAGACTTGTGGAAGCTGCGGTCCGCGGAATGCTGGCGGAACTCGACCCGTACTCCAACTATATTGGGCCCAATGATATCGACGTGTTCACGGAATCCATCTCGCAGGAGTTTGGGGGAGTCGGAATCCGGGTCAACTACGATCGTCAGCGACGGGCGATTGAGGTCATGACGCCCCTTCCCGGCAGCCCAGCCTACGAAGCAGGGATTCATTCCGGGGATTTCATCGTGGAAATCGACGGAAAACCTGTGAAAGATTTCGAACTCGATCAGGAATTGGAAACGGCCGTTGAACTGCTTCGGGGAAAACCGGGCGAAGAAGTGGAACTCGGATACCTCCGTGGCGAGTCAAAAGACATCGCACGGGTCAAACTCAAGCGGGACATCATTCAGTTGGAAACCGTTTTGGGTTATTCGTACGACGACACGGGCAAATGGGACCTCATGCTCGATGACGAGCAGAAAATCGGATACATCCGATTGACCCAATTCACAAAGCGGTCCCCCGCCGAAGTCCGCGAAGCCTTGAAAAACCTTCGCAAAGACGGAATGAAGGGCCTGATCCTGGACCTTCGCACGAACCCAGGGGGGTTGTTGCAGGCCGCTGTCGACATTTCTGACATGTTCATCGAAGAGGGAGTCATCGTCAGCACCGAGGGACGAAACAGCCCCTCGCGAACTTGGTCCGCGAAACGCTTTGGAACCTTCACCGGTTTTCCCATGGCGGTGCTGATCAACAACTACAGCGCCTCCGCCAGTGAAATCGTGAGTGCTTGCCTTCAAGATCATGACCGGGCGGTCGTGATTGGCGAGAGAAGCTGGGGCAAAGGCAGTGTGCAGGACGTCATCGATCTGGAAGGCGGGAAAAGTGCCCTGAAACTCACAACCGCCAGTTATCATCGGCCGAGCGGGAAAAATATCCACCGGTTCCCCAACTCCAAGGAAGATGATGAATGGGGGGTCATGCCGAACGATGGCTTCGTCATCGATTTCACTCCCCAGGAGACACTCGAGTACCAGCGCGACCGCCGAGAACGGGACGTGCTCGGACGCACGGAGGAATACCAAAGTTCGTTCGTCGACCGTCAACTGGAAGTCGCTCGAGAATATCTTGAGAAACAACTCGTCGAAGACACGAGTGGTGCCGATGGCGCGGAAGAAAAGAAAGCCGCTGAGGAAAACAACCCACCTGCTGCAAATGATCAGGAAAAGAAAGCGGCATTTCGTTGGCCGCTGATCCCAATGGGCTGGCGGGGACGCGCGGCCTGAGTCCTGAGGCGGGGCATGTTGTTTGAATTCCCGTGAACCCCGGGTGGGACATCCGGGGTTGTCTCTTTGCTCATCAACTCATTGACAACATGGCCGGTTCGGAACAAAAGGGTAAGGCAGATCTGCTACTCGCCATCGAGTCGTCGTGTGATGAAACAGCCGCCGCCGTGGTGAATTCCCGACGGGAGGTGCTCAGCAGCGTGGTTGCGTCGCAAGATGATCTCCATCAGCGGTTTGGCGGCGTCGTTCCCGAAATCGCATCGCGCGCCCATCTGTCGCGAATTCTTCCCGTCATCGACGAGTCCCTGCGAAGAGCTGGAATCACCCTCAAACAACTGGATGCGATTGCCGTCATGACCGAACCTGGTCTGGTCGGGTCACTGCTCGTCGGTCTGACGGCCGCGAAGACCTTATCCCTGGTGCTTGGTAAGCCGTTGATCGCGGTCAATCATATTCATGCCCATTTGTATACCTGCCAGATGGCTTCCGATCGGCCCGTCTTTCCCGCAGTTGGGCTGGTGGTGAGCGGTGGACATACGAATCTTTACGACTGTGTGTCCCCCACGGAGTACGAACTCATCGGGTCGACGATCGACGATGCCGCCGGTGAGGCATTCGACAAGGCCGCCGCACTCCTCGGACTCCCCTATCCGGGCGGACCCCATATCCAAAAAGCGGCCGAATCGGGAGACCCCCATGCTTTCGATTTTCCCCGGTCCTTTCTCAGGGACAACCGCCTTGTCTTCAGCTTCAGCGGCTTGAAGACGGCGATCCGCTATACCGCACTCGGTCAGCCAGGATCCCGGACTCCCCCTCCGGAACTGACGAAGCAAAGGGTCGCCGATTTGGCAGCCAGCTTTCAGGAAGCTGTCGTTGACATCTTGATTGCAAAGTGTGAACTCGCATTGAAAACGTATCATCGGACCAACCTCTGCATCGGGGGAGGCGTGGCTGCGAATACACGATTCCGCGACCGGTTGGCGGACCTGGAGTCACGGACGGGAAGTTCGGTGTCGGTCGCCCCGACTTCCTTGTGTACGGACAACGCGGCGATGGGCGCAATTGCCTGGGAACTGTTCGAAATCGGCCAATTCGCGGATTTGGATCTGGACGTGACTCCCGGCCTCGTCCGAGTGGAGACCAAAAAGTGAGAGCGTTTTCGATGGGATTCTTGAACTCCCGTCGGCGTCCTCATCATACTGAACGGTCCACGTTCCAGAATTCATTGCCTCGTGTGCGGGAGTGGAGCATGCCGCGTGTCTGTTTTGCCTCGGACTTTCATCTGTTTTCTCGCCGATCGACAGGCGATTCGCATTTTGAAGCGCTCGTGCGAATCGCGAAGGATTGCGATTACTGCGTTCTCGGCGGAGACATGTTCGACTTTCGATGGTCCGTTTTGACATCGGACGAGGCGACCGCTCAGGCCGCTCTGGAATGGCTCGCCCGAATCACGGATGCCACCGACAACACGGTTGTCCACTTCCTGTTCGGAAATCATGACGATCACCCCTTGATGCATCAGTTGCTTCCCTCGTTGTCCACCAAACGGAAAGACTTCGAATTCAGCCGGTTCTACTATCGGCTCGGGAACACAATTTTCCTACATGGCGACGTCGCCGATCGGACCATGACGGCCGCCTGCCTGGAACAACAAAGGGACAGCTTTCACCACGGTTCTCGCACGCCGATGCAACATCGGCTGTATGATCTTGCCGTGAAGGCCCAGTTGCATCGCATCACTCCTCATGCCGTCTATCCCAAAAAGCGGGTCGCCCAGCGAATCCTCTCCTACCTGGAGAGCATCGGACATGGCATCAACACGGGAATCGAGCACGTCTGCTTCGGGCATACGCACCGGCCGGTTGACCACTACGTGCTCGAAGGAGTGACATTTCACAATTGTGGCGCGCCGATCGGCACTTCGAATTTTCGCATTGTGACCCGGGATGTCACGATCTCGTCTGCAATGCCTTCTTCTGAGCCGTCGATCGAAATCCCCACTCCGTAACTTTTCTTGTTGACAGGATCAGGACATTGGCATTGAAACTTCTCATGATGGGGACCGGCGCGTTTGCATTGCCGTCTTTCAAATCGATCATTGCCAGTCCCCATGATGTTGTGGGGCTTGTCACCCAGCCTGACAAGACGGGGCGAGGACACCATCGACATTTCAACGTCATGAAGGCGGAGGCCGAAGCGGCCGGGATCCCCGTCTTCCAGCCTGAGAATGCCAACGCGACCGAGTCGATTCTCCAGCTTCGCGAGTTCGGAGCGGATCTGTTTGTCGTTGCCGCCTACGGGCAAATCCTGTCATCCGATCTCATCGAGATCCCTCGCCTGGGAGCGATCAATCTCCATGGCTCTCTGCTTCCCAAATATCGGGGCGCGGCTCCGATTCAATACGCGGTCTGGAATGGAGAATCGGAAACGGGCGTGACGATTTTTCAGATCGAACCCAAGTTGGATGCGGGAACCATTCTCGGAAAAGTCGCCAGCCCGATCGCCGGAGACGATACTTCGGGAACCGTCCATGACCGGCTCGCGGAGCTGGCAGGTCCTCTGGCAATCCGCATCATCGACGAGATCGAAGCAGGGACCGTTTCGCGAGAGCCTCAGGACCCCCATCTCGTCACAAAAGCTCCAAAACTGCGAAAAGACCAGGGACTCATCGACTGGACGAAGACGGCTCGAGAAGTCGACTGTCAGATCCGGGCCATGCAGCCCTGGCCGATGCCGTTCACGTTTCTGTCGATCCCGGGGAAACCCCCGATTCGAATCTTCGTCCTGAAGGTGGCCGCGTGTCTGGAACAGCGTCTGGCACCAGGAGAACTCCGTGCGATAGGGGATGAGCATCTCGTTGTCGGAACCGGCGACTCCGCCTTGGAAATCGTGACGCTCCAACCCGCCGGGAAACGGCCCATGCCCGCCGCGGATTTCCTTCGCGGAACCTCAGTCGATGGAGCCTTTCTGACACATCGCGAACAGGGCTAAACAAAACCACGAGAAACTGTCAGGACTGCCCACCAGCTTGGACCGCGTGAGCCTTCGCACGGGCATCCTCCGCTTCGGGGATTCGCCCACACTTCACGTAAATTACGGACAATTGCGTGAAGGAAAAGGCATCATGAGGGGCGAGTTCGCATACCTTCTTCGCGTGCTCGATCGCCTCATCGAACTGTCCCAATTTCTGTAGGTAGACGGCGAGCGCGGAATGCGTATCGGAATGATCCGGGTGATCCTTCGCGATCTGTCGTAATTGGTCGACACATCCCGGCAAATCTCCGGCGTCTTTCAAACGGATGGCTTCATCGTAAAGTTCGTGCGGGGAGGACATCGGTCGGTTTTCCTGGTCTCTGGGCAATTTCTGAAAGTTTTGGTCCGCGTGGCTCCTGCATCGTCATTGGATGATTCTCACGGATTCCAAGGACTATCATAGACGGCCGGCTGACATTGAGAAACCAATAGAAGCGGCCCCCAACGTTTGCTCCGACTCGGATCGGGCTGAACTCCTGGGATCATCACATCCAAAGCTGGGCCGTCGCCGTTCCTGAGAGTCTGATCGAGTGGAGGTTCGAACGTCAGTGTTCGGTTGGGACTCGAATCTCAATTCCATATTCCGGGGCGATCTTCAGCAGGGTCTCGATCTCCTGGAGAGACGGGGGACCAATCGGCGCTGCGGGGTCTGCGAGAACCTCACCGGTCCTTTCGAACATCTTCTCCAGTCCCCCAGGGGCGACGAGGATCAACATTCTGGCCGGCGCGTCCGTTTCGTTTTTGAAGGCATGCTCCACGCCCATGGGCATATTCGCGAAGCTGCCATCGAATGTTTGGTGACGCTGTCCGTCGATCCAGAATGTCACTTGGCCCTGGAGAACGAAGAATCCCTCTTCTTCTCGAAGGTGAATATGCGGGGGGGGACCTCCCCCAGGGAAGACTGTTGCCTCCCAGAGTGAGTAGTGCCCGTTGGTCTCATCGGCCGTCGCGAGGAATCGATACAAGTCCCCAACGGCGGCAATGTGTCGACCTTCCCCAGAGCGACGCACCAGAACCGGATTGTCGGGAGTGGCCATCGGGGGGCGGGAATCCATTGGGACAGCCATCGGAAACGGCCCAGTGGGCGCGGGGCTGACGACGTGCAGAATTCTCGAAAACTCCTTGCCAGGATTCAGGATGGCGAAAGGCGTTCCTGTTCCGACATTCGCGAACTCCCCTTCTTTCAGGGAAATCGAGTGATCTCCCACGCGAATGCGCACTTCTCCGTCCCGAACATAAATTCCGTGTTCGGATGAAGGATTCGCTTCAACAAGCTGATACTCTGGCGGCAGGTTTTGGACCACCATCGTGTATCGGCTGTCGGTCTGATTTCCGGTGGCGAGTTCACGGATCGGATGACCCACGATGCAGCCGCGCATCCCTTCTCCATCGATCAGAAGTTGGGGTTTGCGTTGCTTGGACATGGTGATTCTCCATCGGCTTTCCTGGGGAACTAATGAGCGTCTCACGTCTCTTCTGTCAGGAACAGTGTGTCACGCCAGATCGAACAGCATGACCTCGGAGGATTCCTCGGCGCGGATCGTCAGCCCGGATTCTCCACTGACGGCGGCGCCGTCACCCGCATCGAGCGTCGTGCCATTCAGGGAGACACGGCCACTCAAGACTTGCAGCCAAGCGTAGCGATCCCCTGTCAGGAGATGGCTGACCGACTCGTCGGCATCCACAGTTCCCAAAAAGATTTGGGCATCCTGGTGAATGAGGAGGGAATCATCGGTGCCTTCCCGAGATGCGACCAGGCGGAGTTGGTTGTGACGTTCCGCTTCGGGGAACCGCTTCTGCTCGTAGCTCGGGGTGATCCCCTTCCGCTCGGGGAACAGCCAGATCTGGTACAGGTGAACCGGTTCGTCTGCTGAGGGATTGAACTCGCTGTGAGTGATCC
>JAGQQQ010000014.1 GCA_020426125.1 Planctomycetaceae bacterium | reverse complement strand
CCTGATCGATCGCCTCTCCCAGCATCTTCATAATGTGAAACCGATCCAGCACATACATGGCGTGGCCGGCCCGCTCGGCGACCGTGTCCAGATAGGGCCGCCACATATCACTGACGACATATTGCTACGAATGGCAACCTTCCCGTCGCATTGTGTAAACGAAGACGACCGCGATCTGCCACAACGGTACGAACTGAAACTGTCGCGGTTTCAACTGATGGTCATATGTCGCCCCCGCCCGGCCACATCCTGAACAGACTGGGCGATTCCCTTTCCGAGGTCGGCTCTCCACTTCGATGGTCTTTCCGTCCTCCGCGAAACGGGCGTTCTCATAGACGTACGACTTGGACTTCTCGACGCAATTGAGGATCGTGATCAGTTGCATCCCGAGTGGTCCCATTGGAGGTGTGATGGCTGTTTGAAGAACACCCATCATCCCTCAATCCCCCTCGGGATGCCTCTCTGAAGCATTCCCTTCTCTTGAGGAGTTCTCTTCCCCCAGAAAGCCAGTTCCGCTTCGCCGGACCGGTCAGACGACACCATCACTGATCCGCTCATTTGGGTGAGGAACCAACAAAAAGAGCACATGTGCTCGTAGCACACGTGCTCTCGACAAATCTCAGGACGATGCCTGATGCCCTTCTTGTTGACCGATAAGGACTCGTCGTACAACCACTCGGATTTGACAGGTTCCCGAAGTCGATCCGCAGTCTCGTTGGCCTGCTCGCTGTCGGTTCATCAACCCGTCATTCCAGGTTGGATGCCGCACTAGAACACTTCCCATTCGTAGGCTGTGATGAACGGATTGATGTTGCCGTTCTGGTTCAGGAAGATCAGATCGGTGAAGTCGGTGAGGACCTGATCGAAGGATGTTGACAAGTCGAGATCCGACCCCACTCCAATCCGGAGCGTGCTTTCGCCAACGCCGGGATAGAGGAAGAAGTCCGAACTTCCGAGTGTGCCCCCGGTTCCCAGAATCGTCAGGTCCGGCGGAAGAGTTCCGCGTCCGGGCAGACGGGTGGCGTTCCGTTGGCGGGTTCCGGAGTTGAACGGCCCGTCGTCATCCATTCCGCCATCGGTGTTGTTGTCCTGCCCTTGCGTTCGTGATTTGAAGACATCTTCCGCGTTGTTGTAGAACGCGAAGTCCTGATTGTTGGTCACGAGACCGTTGTCCGAAATTCCGAACACGTCCACGGATCCCCCAGTGTTTCCACTAAAGGAGGCGAAGGTGATCCGGGCCAGGGGATCCTGCTGATAGCTGTCGACGTCGAAGACGTCATTGCCGTTGTTTCGGGGGTTCTCGTTCTGGTCGGTCCAGGCTCCGGCGGTCGTGTTGGGATCGCCGGTTGAGTTGAACGTGTGAATCCAGAGGTCGACTCCGAAGTTGTCCCGCATTTCGTTGTTATCAACACTGGCAAACAGTCCTCCTGCGATGAGGGGATCAACAGTGTTGTTTTGTGCCCAGGTATTGGGGTTCCCAGCCGTGAAATCGGCGCCGCTGGTTCCCACCCGGAGGACAAGTCCGGCCCCGTCATAGCCCCCCGCGGACGAGTTGCTTACGACCATCGAGTTGGACATATTGAAGATGAGGAGGGGATCGTTGAAGATGCTGCCTCCCTGGAGCAACGCTTGATTCGCCGAAACCTCGTTGTCCTGATTGACGTCGGACGTGACGACGGCGTAGACCCCTTCTTCATCATTGCGGCTGATAAACGCCTGATCGATGTTGACGTCGGCGATTCCGGAGCCACGGACAAGGACGTCCACTCCGCGTCCACCGTTGTCGGTGATCATATTGCCGTTGATGATGTCGACATCCACGAAGGATCGCGAGGTCGTGAAGGCCCCGTTGTTGAGACGATCGCCGGATGAGGAAAGGATCTGAATCCCGTCCCGTCCATTTCGTCGGATTTCATTGTTGTCGACGACCGCCGTAATGCTGCGGAATCCAATGACGTTCGTGGTTTCCGCATCATTGAACAGGTTGATGCCGTGCATTGTGTTGTCCACAATGCTGTTCTCCTGGATCAGCAAGATGTGCGGGAAGTTTCCGAATCCGACATCAATGCCGCTCAGTCCGTTCTCCGCGATCGTGTTGTTCACAATCTCAGCACTTCCGGCTGTGTTGTTGATGTCAATCCCGTGTCCCGCATTTCCTCGGATCTCATTCCCGAAACTGTTGCCGTTGGCATTCGTTCCGAGCGCCCCGATGACGAGCGGAATCGTGGTGTTGTCGATGAACCCGTAAACCGAGTTGATCTGGATTCCATTTCCGCCGTTGTTGTTGATCTGGTTGCCGAGCCAGTTCCCGGTGAACGACTCTTCATCAGAGAGGTTGTTCTCGGCGGCGTTGGTCTGAATGCCGTGAGACCCGTTGTTGTTGATCGTGTTAAACAGAACGTCAATCTCCATCTGAGCGTCCCCTTGGGTACTCATCGCGATCCCTCGCAGGGCGTTGTTGGAGATGTCATTTCTTTCGATTGAATACTCATCATTGATGTTGGCGAGTTCCGCGGTCAGGTCGATGCCGTCTGAATTCGCGTTGATGATGCTGTCGCGGATCACAAAGTTATCCACGACCGCATTCGCATGGCGTTCGATGTGGATCCCATCTCCGCCGTTCCCCGAGCTTTCGATGTTCTGAATCATGGGGTTGGGAAGCTGTGAGAATCCGTCAATCTCGATCAGGACGCCATTGCCGGCGTTCCCGGTGAATGAGGTATTGGCCAGGACGGGATGCCCGATGCGGAGGTTGTTGACAGCGGCATTATCCTGGAGGCGGATCGCAATCCCTTCCCCGGTGAGACTCGGGTCCGGGCCATCGGTGGTATTGGTGACATTCAGATTGGAGAATGCGAGGTCAGCCGTCACGTTTCCGGACAGGTTGATGGCAATTCCGGCGTCTCCATTGGCATCAATCGTATTCATTTCCGCGGGGTTAATGCCTGAGCCAAAGTCCACATCGAAGTTCGTATTGTCGGTGGCTGTAATCTCAAGGCCAGCACCCGTGTTTCCACTCAGCGTGTTGCCCGTGAAATTCGTGACATTGATCGTCGCGTTGTCCTGAAGATCAATCTCGATCGCCTGGGCTCCGTTGCCGGTGATCTCGTTGTCGGTGATGGCGGACGTCATCATTGCGTTGTCGCGAAGTTCGATGCCGATCCCCCGACCACCGGTGTTATCAAGAATCATATTGCTCGTGAAGTCGAGTTCGATCGTGGACGCGGCCGCGGATGGTGTGACCACGCGAATTCCATCGCCACCCGCACTGTCGGTGATCAGATTGTTGCTGATGACACCGCCTGTGAGACTGCTATCGGTCAAGCTGATGTTGATGCCGTGCATCCCGTTTCGGCGGAGACTCCGAATGGCCGTCAGATCCACATTCGCGGCGTCTTGCATGACCGAATCATTAGGACGGAAGACGTACCCGGGATCAGCAATCGATGGAACAGCGGAGCCATCAATCAGGAACGGATCGGCCTGGTTAAGGTCCACCACGTATCCGAGGTCTCCGAAAGAGGCAATCGTCGTGCTGCTGATCGGATTGATTTGACCGCTGTTGAGGAAGCCGGTCATCAACTCGTTGTTGTAGACGGTTTCCCGCCAGTGGCTGTCGGCCGTGCCGGGTCCACCCTGGTTTTCCACAGGGACGCCGTTTTCGTTGACGTTGAACCGATTGTTGTACTCGGCCAGAGCGCCAGTTCCGACGAATCTTGGATCGTTGCTTCCAGCTCCAGTCAGCAAGTTGAGGTCATCCCAAATCGTCCCGAATCCCAAAACGTGGGCCATTTCGTGAAGAATGACCTCATCCAGTTCTCCTGCTGCTTCCAGTGCGGCGAGGTCGGCCGTGTCGAACTGCATGATCCCCTGGAACGGGAGGAAGGATCCCGGACGCAACCCGGTGGGGCCTGCCTGACCGAGAATTCCGCCAGCTCCGTCAATTGCCACACCAGAAGCTGAGATGACGACATCGTCGATTGTTCCAAAGTCCATCACATCGGCCGTGATAATGCTCTCCCAGCGTTGCTCAGCCTGGGCAAAGATCATCTGTTGGCTCGGTGTCAGACCGCCTCCAAAAGCGATTTCAATGTCAAACGCCGGACCAGTGGGGGTGTTGATGACACCCATTCCGTTGTTGTTGATGGACAGGCCAGTGATGTCCGAATTGACCATCTGGAAGTTGATTCCGGACATTGCGTTGTCATTGATGTCCGGATTGTCCTCGATGGACAGATTGTTCAGCGGCGAGTTGGTGAAGTCGAAACGAATCCCGTCTCCCCCGTTGTTGTTGATCAGGTTCATATTGATGGCGAGATTGTTGACACTGGCATTGTCGGCCGTGATGTGCAGACCGTGTGACCCGTTGCCGTCGATCTCGTTGTCGCTGATGGAGCCTTGCCCGATTTCACTGTCATCCAGGCGAATCGCGATTCCCCGCCCGGTGTTGGACGTGATCTCGTTGCCGTCCATGGTGAGCGTGCCGATGTCAGACCCATTGACGGCGTTGATTTGGATGCCGTCAAACGTGCCGTTCATCCCGTTGCCCACGGTGTCCTCGCCCCCGTCGCCACTGATGTCCCCATCCCGAGCGAAGAACACATAGCGGCCATTGTTCATGCTATTCAGGCTGTTCTGAATCAGGCTGGTCGCGGCCGGTCCGCCGTCGAGGAAGGCTCCATTGACAGCGGACCCAGGCAGTTCAAACGCGGTGGTGATGCCGTTTGAGTATCCGACCGTGGCGGACGATCCGCCGAGTCCGAAGGCATCGCTCCCGCTCGCCTCACCAGACTCCCAGAGGACCTGCTCATAGTTAAACTCAATGTCGAAGTCGCCAGGATTCACATCCGAACGGTCGATCAGGACTAACTGGAAGCTGTTGGTGGGTAAGCCCTGATTGTTGCCGTTCACGTCGAAGTGACGGACATCCACCCAGTTGACGCCGAATGCTGTCTGGCCGTTGACCATGGACGTTCCGTAGGTGACGTCAGCGGTCATTGTGCCTCCCACGTCCCGGGTATCGACGTCCGCGAAGAACGGGGCAATGATCGACCGAGTGGTGTTCAGCAGACCGAACGGAGTAAACGTTGCGAGCGGCGAATCGAAAGTGATGTTGCCGTTATTGTTGACAAACGCAGTCTGGAAGATTTGTCCGAAGAAGTTCGCGGTGAACCCGAGAGGCACAGCCCCCGTGGAACCATCATCGTTGGAGGCCAACGTGTTCAAGTCAAAGCCGGGCCGAATGACCGGCAGCGAGTCGTCGAGCGGTCCGCCAGGCGTGACCATGCCGCTTCCCACGACTCCAATCACATTGTCGGACACGTTGAGCGTGCCAATGGGATTGTTGTTGAGGTTCAGCAGGAACCCATGGTTGCCATTGCCTCCGATGGAGTTATTCGTGACCTGCATGGTCCCGATCTGGCCATCGAGGAAGGTGGCGAAGATGCCGTTCCCGTTGTTGTTGACGACGGTGTTGTTGTCCAACACGAATCGATTGAACGTGCTGTCCGAGAAACTGAGGCGGATGCCGTCGGTTCCATGGTCTTCCACGGTCGAGTCGGAAATTTCGAAGCGGTCGACGGTCAGCATCTGCCCGGTCACCACGATCCCGTCACCCCCGTTGCCGGAGACGGTTGCTCCGTTGATATGGAAGGCTTCGACAACTTCGGTCTGGGTCAGCGTCGTGACCGGAATGTCAATCAGCGTGGTGTCATTCAGAGAAATCTGAACGCCATCTCCCATGTTGTCGCTGGCGGAGGTCATCCCCCCATTTTCGAATTCGATCGCGGTTCGTCCGACGTTGTTCGAGTTGATCCGGATGCCATCGTCCCCGTTCCGGTCAAAGTTTCCACTGACTTGGACAGCAAAGCGACCGATGTCGGTGGCACTGGCGAAGAGGCCATCGCCGATGTTGTCATTGACGTTGCCGCCATTTTCCATGACCAAAGCCGCGTTCGTTCCAGCATCGTTCGCGATCAGAGTGATCCCATTGCGGGAGTTGTTCGAGGCGGATGCTGTTTGCGTCCGAGCGGGCGAGTTCAAGATTTCTCCAACAAAGTTGCTTCCGCCGGAGACCGTGAACTCATATCCATCGTTGGAGTTTGAGTCGACCACAATACTGTCGAAGCTGACGCTGGCGCGTCCTCTGTCGGTGACGTTGCCACGGACGCCGCTGAAGATTCCGCCGGAGCCGTTGTTCGAAAAACTGCCAGCCGGGCTCGGAGCGTTTCGTGATTTCGCTTCGACAGTGACAAGTCCGCCATCGCGTGCGTCGAAGAAGAGGCCATGCTCTTCGTTGCCGTCGACGGTCGTCCGAGTCAGATCAAAGTTGATCACACCGTTTGAATCGGCGAAGGCGGTGATCCCGTCTCCTCCCCCAACTGGACCCTGTCCGTTGTTATTGATCAGGACGCTATTGAGGTTGATGTTGGCAATCCCGGCGTTATGGGCTCCGACGAACATCCCGTCTCGCTGGCTATTGGACAGCGACGACTGATTGCCGTCGATGGCATTCGTGTCTGAGTAGTTGAACGTCAGGCGTCCGCCGTTGGTTGCCATGAAGTAGGCTCCGACGTGTCCCGAGTTGTCTGCGTTCGCATCCGAGACGGTCACGACCGCTGTGGATCCGATTCCGTCGACCGTTCCCTGGAAGGCGTTGCTGAGATTGTTGTTGAACCGGTTGTTTCCGATTCCGGTCGCGTTGGCGACGAGATCGGCTCCGCGGGTCACGTCAAACTGGAAGCCGTCTCCCGAATTTCCTGTGATCGCGGTGTTCCGCTGAATGATTGTTCCCCGAGCATTGTTGCCAGAGATTTCGTAGTCGACGCCGTCCATGCCGTTGCGGCGGATTTCGGAATCCCGCAACGTCAAATTGAGTCGGGACGACGGGCCACCGTTCGTGAGCATCATGTCGATGCCGTCTTGGGCGTTGTCGTTGATGTTCACATTGTTGAAGGTCAAGTCGATCCGGGAGGCGTTTCCGGTCGCGGTGGCGCGAACTCCGTCGGACAGGACGTTCGAGATGGATCCATTGGTCCAGCTCAGATTGATCTTGCCGGCCGTCTCGGCATTCAGGACGACCCCACCGTTGTTCGCGAGGTTGTCGCCAGTGGCCGTGTTGAAGATGACATTGGCAATGGAACCGTTCCGTGCGTTTCCATTAACCTGAGATGTGAAGTTGTTGTCGAGGTCAAGATTGAATCCGAGGACATCCAATCGGCTGGCTCCCAGGGCTCCACCACGAACGTCGAAGTCGAACCCGATGTTCCCGTTGCCGCTGCTGTTGATGTTGTTGAGGACCAGGTCCACGTTGGACGAATCGGCGATATCGAGCCGCATTCCCGTGTCGCCGCTTCGGGCGAAGTTGACGTCTCGAAGATTGCCCAGAACATCGGAATCCCCGCTGACGGTCAAATCCAATCCATCGTCTCCGGAGAGATCGGCGACGACATTGTCGAAGTCCAAACGGAGCAACGATCCCGAAAAGACGTTGCCGTGGAGGGCGTCATTCGTGTTGCCAGAGGCTGTGACATCCAGGAACCGGGCATTCAGGATCGAATCATTGGCGACCATGAACTCCCATCCGTTGTCCCCAGCACCGACGAGGAAGGTGGGGTCAACGAACAGGTTGAATTCCGAGGAGTCGACGGAATCCGTGTCCAGGTTGTCATCCGCGTTCCCGCTGAGGGTCGAGTTGGTAATGCCGAGCGAGAAGACCGTTCCGTCATCCGCGATCGCACGAAGGCCGTCGACACCGTTGTTGTTCGCAACGAGGTTGTTCAGTTCAACGGAACCAGTTGCTTCAGAGAGGTCGACGACGACTCCGGATCCGGGCATGCTGGAAACGATGACCGTATCCGCTGAACCGCTTAGATCCGCCTGTCGGGCTTGCAGGTACAGGCCTGCGTTAGTGGCTCCATTCGAGGTCAGATCTTGAATGTTGAACAGGATGTCGCCGCCATCGGCCCCGATGTAGGTTCCGAAGACTCCACCACGGGTCGTGATGTTGCCGGCGTCGAGAGTGAGCAACGGACCGGTCGTGTTCGTGACGCGAATTCCTGTTCCTCCAGCGAGGACATCGAACTCAACGTCATTGATGATCCCCATGCCGTGGCCGTTTTGGATGTTGATGCCGTTCAGGACATCACCACGAAGGCATTCCAGCGTGAAGTTGGTGACGTTCTGGCCGAAGATGGCATTGGCCGCGTCAAAGTTGAACCCGCGAACGACGCTGTTGTTGGCGATTGTGATCACGGGATTCAAAGTGCCATCACCAACGAGCGTGGGGAGCGGACCCGTTTGACGGAAGGGTTCAGGCAAGGTAATCAATCCCAAACGATCCGTG
>JAGQQQ010000261.1 GCA_020426125.1 Planctomycetaceae bacterium | reverse complement strand
GCCCCGGATCGTGCGAGGGGGACATCCGAAAGCTTCCTTGGGAGCGACCCCCGCCACACTTCTCCAAGTTGGAAAACGTCAGTGGCTTTGGATCAAGGGGCGAGCATCTCGGGGGACTTCGGTTCGAGAATTCTCAGTCCGAGAAACGAGGTGTGACTCGACACGGAGACACCGTTCAATCGGTGAATCAATTTCAAACGGACCCAATTTCGCGAGAACCCGATTTTTTCCTTGATCGACAACACAGGGATGGTCTCGGGACGCCCGATTGCCTATAAACTCTTGTTGATTCGGGACGACCTTCCCGGATTTCCTGCCTTGTTGATCCCTCCCCCAGTCCGCGTCGACCGGTTTCCCCGGTTCCCCCCCTTGCGGACGATGAATTCGAAACGGCACGCATCATGGCTCGGTCCTTGCGACGGTCGCCGTCTGTCTCGCTTCGCCGCCTTTTTGTCTGGCGCTTAATCCTTTGCGCAGGGTTTCTCTCGCTGGCCGCTGTTCCCATGGTGGGCTACGGCCTGCCTGATTCGTTCCCCGAGATTCCCGTCGACGGCTTTACGTTCGTCGAACGGGGGCCGATGGAAGTTGTCATCAGCCAGGTTGGAGAAATTCAAAGCGCCGACAATGAACTGTTGGTCAACGATTGTGAGTTTTCGACCCGCCTGGTCTCCTTGCTTCCGGAAGGAACCTGGGTCGAGCCGGGCGATATTGTCGCGGAGTTAGACACATCGGATCTGGAACCGCTAGCGAGGAAACGGGAGATTCTGGTGATACAAGCCGAAGCTCGTTTCCGTCAGGCCAAGGAAGATTTGGAGATCCAGAAGCTCACCAACCAGAGTCGGTTGGCGGAAGCGCAAATCGCGGTTCGCCTCGCGAAGCTTGAATTGGAAGGATATACCTCAGCTTCCCATCCTCAGCAGTTGCACAAGTTGCAGGCGGCGGTGGCTCTGGCGGAAGAGGCAGTGGCCAGGGCGGATGACAACCATCAGTTCATCAAACGGATGGTGACGCGCGGCTACCGCCAACGTGATGACGAAGAGAACGCTCGTTTGACCCTGCTCAAATCGCAGCAATCTTTACAGACCGCCAAAGACAAGCTGACGTTGTTCGAGGACTTCGCCCATCCCCGATCCATTGAGAAGCTGACCGCGGACTACGAGGAGTCGATCCGTGATCTCGAGCGGGTGAAAAACACGAATCAATCGGCATTGCTTTCTCGCGAGGTCAGTTTACGTAGCCGAGAGCGAAGTTACCGGATCTACAAGGACTACCTCGATCGGCTCAACACAAGCATTGCCGCCTGCACATTGCGAGCGACTCGTCCGGGCGAAGTGATTCATGGGACCGTGTCCCCCTACTCTTCGCGAAAACTGGAGGAGGGAAGCAGCGTCCGGCATCTGCAAACGATTGCCAAGTTGCCCAATCGGGAGCTGATGGATGTCCATCTGCGGATCCATGAATCGAAAGCCCAGACCCTCGCAGTCGGGCAGACAACACTGCTCGAAGTCGACGCCGCTCGCGACACCACGCTCCGAGGGCGCGTCAAAAGTATCACCAAAGTCCCCCTTTCCGGTCGGTATCCCAACTATGAGCTGCGGGAATACGGAGTCGTGGTCTCCGTGGATCTGGAGTCTGTCCGTTCGATGACCCTGGCACCAGGAATGACCGCGACGGCGCACATTCTCACGAACCAACGGCAGTCCACGCTCCTGGCTCCGATGCGATCCATTGTGGAAGTTGCTGGGCGGACCGTCGCGTTTGTGCGGTCCGGCGATGAGATTCTGGCCCGCGATGTTGAGATTGGTCTGACAAACGAAAACACGATCGAAATCTTAGAGGGCCTGGAAGAAGGGGACGAAATCGTGCTCAAACCCCGCGTCACCTGTGCCCAACGACTGCTCGATATCGAAGCCCGCTCTCTGGTGAAAGTCGACGATTGGGGCTGGGCCGACTGGCTGGGAAATTCCGCCAGCGAAACAACAACGGACCTGACGGCGGTGAATTAATCGTTCTTCTGCTTCGGATCGTGCGTTTTGACGGGAAAAGTGGATTCCGATCTCTCAAAAACGAAACAAATTCGAGGCACGAGATTCTAAGACGCTTGCGATTCGAAACCACTTCTTTGGACGGTGCGAAGCCGTCATGAAGGAACCGGGATTCTCTTAAACTTTGGCCTTGCGTGTCTGGTTGACTTGTGACGCCGCCGTCCGCATGATCGGAGGAAACATGACCTCCAGAAAAGGCGGACAGATGTGGAACCGACTCTTTGGAAAAAAGCAAGGACTCGATGCCGGGGACCACTGGGCCGTGGCTGAGGGACGGGACGGGGAGATGCCACTCATCTTTCGCATTCGCGAAATCCCCGACACTTTTGACCGTGGCCGGTTTCCACACCTGATCTCGATCCAGTGGTCTTTTGAACCCGTCGGGCAGGGAATGCCGGACCAGGAGACTCAGGCGAAGATGAATGAGATGGAGGAACGCTTGCTCAAAACGCTTGAGGGAACAGGACAGGCCGTTTTGACCGTCATTGTGACCGGAAATGGCATTCGCGAATTTCAGTGGTACGCACCGTCTCCTGACATCATGATGGCTGGCCTCAACAAAGCACTGGCCGGATTGCCGCCGCTGCCGATCGAAATCAGCGGGGAAGAGGATCCGAACTGGGAGGCGTACGGCAATTTTCGATCGTAAGGATTCAAGGGATTGACGACCGAAACGGCGATCGTTTCCAGATCGGCGCAGTCAATGGGGCTTCCCTCTGCGTATGATTTCAGGATCAAATGTCTAATTGATTCCTGCAATGTTGACGCCGAACGAAATCCGAACACCCGAGTCCGAAGACGGCCCCGTATGGAGGGAGCCGTCTTTCGAGAACTGTGTGCCACGCAAAGCGGGAATCGTCTGGGCTTGGATCCGCTCCGGGGGCTGGTCGCTGGCGATCCATTTGCTGATTGGGATCCCCGTGGCAATGGTTCTCTGGTTTCAATCTCTCGCGGGACAAGGGCATTTCGGCGCGCCGGAACCGGCGATCGACAGTCGTATCCTTCCTGAGCCAAATGCGTTGGTCGTCGAAGATGTCGCTCACACGGATATGGTGAAACCGGTGCCGGTCGATCCCGAAATCGGGGAAACCGTTCCCAGTCTGACCCTTAAGGCGATGATTGAGCGCCAGTTGGAGCGAGCCCAACTCCCCGCGAGAGATCAAAACGTAGAAACTCGTGAGGGGGACCTCCAGGAGATGGCGGAGCGTCTGGAGTCGATCTCGAGCGCCGAAAACGTCGGACGAATGGCTGAAAAGATCGGGGCCGCGATGGGGTTCACGCCTCGGTTGGAACGGTCATCGGAGGATCCCGAGGCAACGTTTCACGACGACCGAGCACAGATCGAGGACGTCCGCAAGGAGCAAAGTGACGACGGTGAGACGATCTACATCGCCACACTGATGGACGATCAGGGGTTACTCAAAGAGGTTGAACTTGAGGAGCAAGACGGGGCGGAACTTCATCGCGTTTTTCAGTTAATGAAGGACTTTCCCTTGTTGAAAAAGGTCTATAAATCAATTGTCGTGAATTTGATCGACCAGGCTCTGCAACAAAAGGAGACGTCCATTCGGGCGCCGTCCGTCTTCGATTCGGCCCGGGAATCGCCCCCCATCGAATAAATTCGGGCGGAGAACCTCCCGTCTTCCCGGATCTCCTGCTAAGATTCCGCCCCGTTTGACGAACAAGCGCTGAATGTGTGAACTCGTGGAGGACCCAATTCGCATGCGACGTTATTTGATTGCCGGCAACTGGAAGATGAATCTGGAGGAATGGCAGGCGGTCGAGCTGGCCGGATCGATTGCGGATGGGTTCAAGGGGACGGGAGTCGATGTCGTTCTCTGCCCGCCGTTCCCCTGGTTGGTGCCGGTTGCCGCGGTGCTGCAAGGAACCCCGGTGGCGCTTGGAGCGCAGGACTGCAGCACCGAGACCGCGGGCGCCTATACCGGACAGGTGTCGCCGGCGATGCTCAATGCCCTTTGCTCGTATGTGATCGTCGGCCATTCGGAACGACG
>JAGQQQ010000260.1 GCA_020426125.1 Planctomycetaceae bacterium | reverse complement strand
ACAACCCGCTCACGGCCCGCGTGACCGTGAACCGGTTTTGGCAGCAGTTCTTCGGGACGGGAATCGTCAAAACCGCTGAGGACTTCGGGTCACAAGGGGAACCTCCGAGCCATCCCAAGCTGCTCGACTGGATGGCCACGCAGTTCATGGCCGATGGTTGGGACGTCAAGCAGACTCTGAAACGCATCGTCATGTCCTCGACCTATCAGCAGTCTTCGAAGGCAACTCAGGAAGTCCTCGCGAAGGATCCCAAAAATCGGCTTCTCGCTCGGGGACCACGATTCCGCCTGGACGCGGAGATGCTTCGCGACCAAGCCCTGTTTGTGAGCGGACTGCTCGTTGAGAAACAAGGGGGGCCTAGCGTCAAACCGCCGCAGCCGGATGGCTTGTGGTTCGCCGTCGGCTACTCCGGCTCGAATACGGTTCGCTTCGTTGCCGACAAGGAAGCCGACAAAATCCACCGCCGCACGGTTTACACCTTCATCAAAAGAACGGCTCCGCCGCCACAGATGAGTACCTTCGATGGTCCTTCCCGAGAAGCCTGCTGTGTTCGCCGCGAGCGGACCAACACGCCTTTGCAGGCCCTTCTCCTATTCAATGATCCGCAGTACATCGAAGCGGCGAAGGCTCTGGCGGCCCGTGCGATGAATGAGCCGGAGGGCTCGCCCGAGTCAATCGCGACGCGCATGTTCCGCCTCGCCACAGGCCGTCAACCGACGGAACGGGAACTGGCTGTTCTTGTCGACGGTTACCACACCGACGTTGAGGCCTTCCGCAATGACATGGAAGCGACCAACCAGTTCCTCGCTGTCGGAGGAGAAATGGTCGCCAGCGAGAAGACCGCCGAACACGCGGCGTGGACCATGACAGCCAACCTGATTTTGAATCTGGATGAAGTGGTCACCAAGAACTGATGGGGGAGCAGAGACGTTGAGGCGTCCGACCCTTATTCCTTTCGCATATTGAAACATTCAGTAATGGAACTGTGATGAATCCTTTTCACGAGCACATGCAGGCGATGACTCGCCGCCACTTCTTTCGGCAATCCGGGATTGGGATCGGAGCCGCGGCGCTCGCGTCCGTACTCCCGGGGACTCAGACGCAAGCCGCCGGAGTCGGTGGCCTGCCGGACTTGCCTCACTTCGCTCCAAAAGCAAAACGGGCGATCTACCTGTTCACAGCAGGGGCTCCCAGCCAGATTGATACGCTGGACTACAAACCCAAACTGGATGAGCTTTTCGATACCGACCTCCCCGAGTCGATTCGCAATGGCCAGCGATTGACCACAATGACTTCGGGACAATCCCGGTTTCCAATTGCCCCCAGCAAATTCCAGTTTGAGCAATACGGACAAAGCGGAGCCTGGGTGAGCGAACTGCTTCCCCACACCGCCAAGATGGTTGACGATATTTCCATCGTGCGGAGTGTTCACACGGAGGCGATCAACCACGACCCCGCCATCACCTACATTTGCACGGGCCATCAGCTTCCTGGTCGGGCGAGCCTCGGAGCGTGGCTCAGCTACGGTCTCGGCAGCCTCAATGAAGACCTTCCCACCTTCGTCGTCATGACTCCCACCTGGACGGGCCGTCAGCAGGCGCAGGCGCTGTACAACCGGCTCTGGGGATCCGGCTTTTTGCCCAGCCAGTATCAGGGGGTTTCGCTCCGATCGGCGGGCGACCCGGTGTTGTTTCTGTCGAATCCTCCCGGGGTCGATACCAACATGCGGAAACGGATGCTCGATCGGTTGGAACTGCTCAACCAACAGACCTACGACCAGTTCGGCGATCCCGAAACACTAGCTCGAATTGAGCAGGCTGAGATGGCTTTCAGGATGCAGGCCTCCATTCCTGATCTGACCGACATTTCCGGGGAACCGCAACATGTTCTGGAGAAGTACGGCCCCGACGTCGAGAAGCCCGGAACATTTGCGCGAAGTTGTCTCCTCGCTCGCCGAATGATGGAGCGTAACGTCCGTTTCGTCCAACTTTTCCATCGCGGTTGGGACCAACATGGCAACCTCGCCGGGGATCTGCCGAAGCAGTGCGCCGACGTTGACCAGCCAGCCTGGGCACTCGTTCAGGATCTCAAGGAGCGGGGACTGCTCGACGAGACGCTCGTTATCTGGGGAGGCGAGTTTGGCCGGACAGTCTATTGTCAGGGGAAACTCACCCGCGAGAACTACGGCCGCGACCACCACCCCCGCTGCTTTTCCATCTGGATGGCTGGCGGCGGCATCAAGCCGGGCGTCGTTCACGGGGAGACCGACGACTTCAGCTACAACGTCACGAAAGATCCCGTCCACATCCATGACCTGAACGCGACAATCCTGCATTGCCTCGGAATTGATCACCGTCGTCTCTCGTATAAATTCCAGGGTCTTGACGTCCGCTTGACGGGTGTCGAAGAACACCACCCCGTGCAGGCGATTCTGAGCTAAGACGGAGTTCAACTCGCGCCCATCCCGTTTCGCCGATGCCCTCCGGGCACCGCTTCCAATGTGTGTCGTCCGTACACATTCAACGGAGCAATCCATGCCGTTCTCCGACTCGATCACCAATACAGACGGACTAGACGCGACTTTCGGACGTCGGCAGATGCTCAAGCGATCATCTCTGGGGATGGGCGCTCTCGCACTCTCAAGCCTCTTCCAGACGGAAGGCCTCCTCGCCGATGGTCTCCAACCACAAGGAACTCATCACCCGGCCAAAGCGAAGCGAGTTATCCACTTCTTCTGCAACGGCGGACCCTCGCACGTCGACACCTTCGACTACAAACCGATGCTCGCCAAGCACGCCGGCGAGCGGCTTGATGTCACTCTCCCGACCGAGCGGAAAACCGGGGCGGCATTTCCGTCCCCATTCGAGTTCAAGCCTCGCGGCGAATCGGGGATTCCCGTCAGTGAGATCTTCGCGAAGACCGCCGAGCACATCGACGACATCGCGGTCATGAACTCGATGTACGCGCAGGTGCCGAATCATGAGCCTTCGCTGATGCTGATGAACTGCGGGGACTCAATCCAGGCCCGGCCGAGCTTCGGATCCTGGCTGTTATATGGACTTGGCAGCGAGAACCAGAATCTGCCCGGATTCATCGCGATGTGTCCGGGGGGGCTTCCGATCAAAGACAATGAAAACTGGCAGGCAGGGTTTCTGCCCGGCAGTCTGCAAGGAACCTACATTGACTCCCAGCACCGCGAACTCGAAAAACTGATCGCGAACATCGACCATCCGCAGATCTCGCTCTCCGCCCAGAGACGCCAGCTGGACCTGCTCCGCAAATGGAACACGCAGCATCGCGAGACCCGGGACGACGACCGTCTTGATGCACGCATTCAATCCTACGAATTGGCGTTCCGCATGCAGATGGGGGCCGCCGATGCCTTCGATCTCAGCCAGGAACCCGAACATGTCCAACTGGCGTATGGCACCGGGGTTCACGGTCGACAGACGCTGATCGCCCGTCGCCTGCTCGAACGGGGCGTCCGTTATGTCCAACTCTGGCACGGCGCCGGACAACCCTGGGACAACCACGACAACATCGCCGACAATCACCGCCGACTCGCGGGAGAACTCGACCCGGCAATCGCGGCACTGATCGCGGACCTAAAACAACGAGGAATGCTTGAAGAGACGCTGGTCGTCTGGGGGGGCGAATTCGGACGGACGCCGACCGTCGAGCTGAGCGGAAAAGGAGATCCCCGCCAGGGCCGCGACCACAATCACTATGGGTTCACCGTCTGGATGGCCGGAGGCGGCATCAAGGGGGGCACTGTCTACGGCGCCACTGACGAATTCGGCTTCAAAGCGGAAGAAAATCCGACGAGCGTCCATGACCTGCATGCAACCATGCTCCACCTGCTCGGCCTGGATCACGAACGCCTCACCTACCGATACGCCGGCCGCGACTTCCGCCTGACCGACGTCCATGGGCACGTGATCCAAGAGATCGTCGCGTGAGAACACGCGGCAATCGGGGGAACGGGATTGGGGGTTCGGGTCTAGGAAATACAATGGCCTGGGTGCCACGGCTTTGTCAGCCGTGCCGAGGTCAGAATGGACGTCGTTTAAGTATTCGCACCGCTCACAGAGCAATGGCACCAGAATAGCTCTCCGTCGACCAGTCCAAGGAGTCCTTAGAGAGATTCGAACTTCAAGGGAATGGAGATGCGACCGATTTCCACTCGCGTTCCGTCATCCCATCGATCGATTCGCAATGCAATCTTCTGCTTCGTATCAAACGCTGCGAGAACCTCATGTTCGACGGTCAGATGGAGTTTCCCGTCCGTCAGGTCGGCAACCGGTTTCCCACTCGAACACTCCGCTGAGACCCCATCGGGATCGAAGACGACCGAAGTCCACAGATTCTCCACGTCGATCTGTTGATCACACGGAATGACGATGTCGAAGGCCACCTTCCCGGGCACTTCCCAGATCAAAACTCCGGAATCCTCCGGGCGAATCGATCCAATGGTCTGACATTGATGTCCAACGGGAAGCCCCTCGACAGTCACTCCATTTTCGAAGGCCGCAGGGGGAGGAACCGGATTGGGGGCATCCGCAGTCTCGCGAACATTCTGTGGCTCTGGCTTGTTGCACCCCGATAGAATGGCAAAAAAGAGAATCGTCACTGTCCGTGATTTCAACACTGGTTTCGAGGGAGAACCCATTGTTCAACTCCGAGCAACGATTCTTGTGATCCAACCGCAGAAACAGGACACGGATGTCACATCGGTGGGCCGTGCCAATCAAAATCTGAAAGGTCTTCCTGCTGGTAGTGCCCCATGTTATTCCAACAAAGTTGGGCTTTTCCTGGATGCGTCCCAGGACCCGGATTATAGAGTACGTTGACATTTTCTGAATGAGAGGTTGCCCCAGAAAAGTCTGATGTTGAACCGACATCAAAAAACGGTCCGGCCCCACTCAATTGAAGTGCGAGGAATATCTTATAGGTCTGCGCCGCGAAAAGGTTCTTAGCTGAAGTTGCGACGCTCGAATTGGGAGCGGTCTGATCGGTGATTGGAGCGGTGAGCAATTCCTGTAAAACGATCGAATGACATGTTAGCAGGGTCGCCGCCGACACAGCAGCTCTTGCGAATTTCTGACGTAACATGCCAACTTCTTGAATTGGAAATTGCCTGACCGGATTCGAAAGGAAATCTGTCTTGGCAGATTAAAACTCGACGGTCTCATTTCCAGATCGCGTGCCGAGCGCTGTCCAGAGACTTTTATCGATTGCCTCTGCGATAAACTTGCCATGTCCGTCGCCGAACACGACGTTCACTCCGGCGACATGCAGGCTGTTCGCGGAGTAGATTCCCCAGTAGCTATTCCCACAACTGGGGGAGTTTGGTGGGAGAACATGGTCATACGCCCAACCATGAATGATCGGCCCAACGTAAACCGCGCCGCTGCGCCACTCCGGCCAGCACATCCGTCCTCGATTACTACCGATTGAGAAGGCATTCCAAGAGACAACACTTCGGCAGAGTCGAGCGAACTCGGGGAGGTCATCGGCAGTGGACAATTCGCCATCAACACCCCAGGACAACCTGAAAATCTGTTCCCTGGACGCTCCGGTCGCTCCGACCGACCCCACAAAAGTCGATGGGCTCGCCAAAGCCTCCGAATACGCCACCGTATTTGAGAGTCCATCTTGAAAGTCCGCGGGTTTCGTTCGTCCCGACAGATGGCGGACGTTGTGCGCCCCATAATAGTAGGCTCCTCCATTCTCCGGGCTGAGGAACCCGTTGAATCCGTGCGCCTGGAGTCCGGATCCCATGTTCGCGTAATAATTGACGATCGGCTGGCCGGAGGAGTCGGTTTCAGCGGGGCAAATGAACTGGGACAGTGGCGTTTGCAGCCGCCAAGTCTCCGGGGCCTGGTCCGCATTTCCCGCAGCCCAATCCTCCGTTCTCGCGAACTGCCCCGCGAGCGCCCGTTCGCCCAAGTGTTCGAGTAGCTGCACCCGCCATTTGTAGCTGTCCGGGTAGAGACGATGAGTCGCTTCAAAGTTGGCGGTCGCGAGAGCAATCTGCTTGAGTCGATTGGCACAGTCGATTCGCCGACTCGTGGCTCTCGATTGCTGGACCGCTGGAAGGAGCAGGCCCAGCAACAGCCCGATGACCGCGATCGAAATCAGCACTTCGATCAGTGAGAAGCCATCGTGCGTCCTGATCGCCCCGCATTGCGGAGACCGTTTCATTATCGCCTCCCCGTTATCTCTGAATCAACAGGACTCGACCTATTATATATCTATATATATATGTGTGTGTGGGTGTCAATTGAGAATCTTGAAAATCGCGGGGGGAGTTCACCAGAACACGCCCAAGGCACCCTCTCCGCCGGCACAGTCGAGGGATTCAACAACAAAGCCAAACTGACCATGAGAAAACCCTACGGTTTCCGCACCGAACAAGCCCTGGAAGTCGCGCTATACCATAACCTCGCAAAACTTCCCGAACCAAACCATCCCCACGCATTCTGGTGAGGAGGCTGAAAGAAAGAGACTTCTGAACCACCTCACAATACAGTCATGAACGCAAATCCGACACTCATTGATCGCTCGTTCCTTAACGTGCAATCGCCCTGCAAAAACAACGGACTTCAGCCGATGGCGATTACTCGGGTTTTATTGCCAAAACGCTGAAGAGGACTGAATAGGTCATCGTATCAGGACGATCAAGGTATTCGAGAAATTGCCGACTCAAGTCTGCCACGTCACCCTGTATTTCCGCCATTTTATTAATGCTTTTTGTTGCTATGTGGAGTTTCTCCTTCCAGAGAGCCCGATTCTTTGCGTCAATGGAACCGGCGATGAGGTGGTATGGTTCGATACTGACTTGAATCGATTCGAAACCTGCCGTTTGACAGAAGTGAAAAAGCTTCCGGCCAATGAGAGGGTCGAAGCCTGACTTCCCAAGAATGGAGAGAACTGTTTCCAGCCCTCGTTGCAAAGTGTCATCCGGAGGATCGTGCCAAATGAGTTGACCATCAAGATCCTGGAGCAGCAGCCTTCCTCCCGGCCTGAGGACCCGCTTCATCTCCGTCACCGCTAACGGTTTGTCCTTTAGGTATTCCAGCAAGAAGCGGCAAACAACCAGATCAAAAGTCTCGTCGTCAAACGGAAGAATGTGTGCATCCCCCAGTTGTATGGACACATTCGGAACATGGAGAATGTTCCTTTGGGCCGCATCGATGCGTTGCGGACTTGCATCGATTCCGACAACCTGAGTTCGGGGATAACGACGCCCGATCTCCGCCGTAATCACCGCCGGGCCACAACCGACGTCTAAAATGCGTTCCGTATGCAGATTGAGTGGACGTAGATAACGATCGACCCACTCCTGCGGAACAACTTTTTCCGACAGTCGTCGAGCTTCCCGGTCATCCTCCATCAGGTAGTCCGTCATTGTTGTCTCTCCCTTTCCACTGAACTTGATTCGCCATCTCTTTGGGGACCCCTCTCCGGAAACTGAGGGGCCCAGAGTGGAAACTGAGACGCCACATGGCTGTACCACGCGGGAAAGCCGTCTCGGAGCCAGATGCTCTGCGTGTACTGACATATCTCTTCAGCACCGATTTCCAATATGGCTCGTGCCTGCTCTGGAGCAACGACGAATGGAATGAAGCCGGGCAAGAAGTCGTCATAGAACTCGCACAATGTTGGCCACGCCGCTGCGAGCCCTTCACGTGCGGACTTTTCATTGACGGCGAGAAGATCGCACCGGTTTTCGAGGAACGAGAAATTCATCCCGAGCGGCCCTCTCCAGATGATCGCCGCGAAACAGGGCAGCTCTTCCGTTTGTCGAAACACCGCGATCACACGACGGGAGCGAAACAGGCCCACGCGACGATACAGTGCGTTCAACCCGTCGAGCGCGATGTCCTCGCCGTCGAGTTGTTCGGCCTGGACATACACATCCCCGCGTTGTTGCCGAGCGAGGTGGCACACCATCTCCATGGAGTCTCGATCCAAGGTGACGTCGGCAACATGAAAT
>JAGQQQ010000259.1 GCA_020426125.1 Planctomycetaceae bacterium | reverse complement strand
TGGTCGACTCCCGAACGGTCACAGTCAACGTCCCTCCAGAACAGGCGTTTGCTCCGATTCGCCGCATCGGAGGAAAAACCGGCTGGTACTACGGCAACTGGCTCTGGTCCCTGCGCGGGTTTCTCGATCTGCTTGTTGGAGGGGTGGGCGTTCGTCGCGGCCGTCGTGATGCGGAGACGCTTCGTGTGGGAGAACCGCTCGACTTCTGGAGGGTGGAACTTTATGAGCCGCCGCATCGACTCCGTCTCCACGCAGAGATGAAGCTCCCCGGCCGCGCCTGGCTGGAATTCGAGGTCCGTCCTCATGGGAATGGAAGCGAAATCCGGCAAACAGCTTCCTTTGATCCTCTGGGCCTGTTGGGACTTGCCTATTGGTACGGGATCTACCCGCTCCACGAATTTGTGTTTGGTGGAATGTTACGAAACATCGTGCGAGCCGCCGTTCAGAACCCCCGATAATCCAAAGAAGATTTCGGAAATCCGGTTTTCCGCCGCCGTACATTCCTCGTTCTCGGAGATTGGCGGTCCGCTGCCGATCAGTGAGTTGTCACTCTACGACGGCATCGGGGGCGACGGACTCGGACAAGTCCTTTTTGTTCTGACCGATGCAAACCAGTTGTTCCCGTCTTTGGCCTTGGCTTGCGTCGCCGATGCGAAGGTAGATTTCGTCGCCGTCGATGGCGGGGCTGGCGTAACAGTCATCGCCCAGTCGATTCACTGCGATCTCTTCGTATTTTTCCGGCGTTGCACGAAACACGAAGGTTTCCCCGCTCAGGTTGGAAACGTAGATTCTGTCACCTGCGACAACCGGGCTGGCACTGAAGGAGCCACCCAGACGTTGTTTCCAGTGTTCCTCGCCGGTCTTTGCGGACCAGCAATAGGCAATGCCGTCGTCGGTGATCCCATACACTTCAGCGCCGGTCGCCACGAGTGAGGGTTCGTAGAGCTTAACGCGGTTTGACCAGAGCTTTTCCCCGGTCGTGGAGAGGCTCACCGTTTCCCGATCCGGGTACCCTCCGCTCGCGAAGATTTGATCCCCAAGTGTGACGACTGTCCCACAGGTTGCTTCCGCGAGACAGGGCGTGCTCCACAACTCTTCTCCGGTCGCGGGATTGTAACTGGCAACCTTCTTACAGCCAGGAACGAGGAGTTGGTCACGACCTCCGAATTCGGCAACCATCGGCGAGGAGTAGGTGCTGACAACCGGTCGGGCGACGCGCCAGGCGAGGTCGCCTGTCTTCCCTTCGAAGGCGCAGAGGTATCCGCCTCCCCAGTTGTCAGCGGCGAAGATGACGAAGGACTTGTACAACACAGGTGAGGGGGCATAGCCGAACTTGGAATCGAACGCTCCCAGTTCCCGTTGCCAGAGGCGCTGCCCACTCAGGTCGAGGGCTGTGGCAAAGATCTTCTCTGAGTTCAGAAAAGGGACGTAGATTCGCTCGCCATCGCAGGCGACGGTGCTGTTCGCGTTGGTTCCCTTCTGATGCAGTTCCCCGGGAGCTGGCAAGTTCCCGGTGTGAATCTCGGTTTGCCAGAGAAGCGATCCATCGGTTCGGGAATAGGCCAGGACGCTTTGCGTTTGTTGTTCGTCGTCGGCGGTTGCCAGGACCACCATTTCTTCCGTGAGAATGGGAGAACTGTGTCCCCGACCAGGGATCCCGACTCGAAAACGGATATTCTTCGTGTCGCTCCACTGGATTGGCGGGTCGGCATCGGCGACAACCCCCTGGCTGTCGGGACCTCGCCACATCGGCCAAGGGACATTCAAGGTGGGATCCGCCGAGGCATCCAGCGCGACACCACTTTGTGCCGGCGCCACTTCTTCCACGGGTGTCGGCCGGTGACATCCGAAAACAGTGGCACTGACCGCGAGAATTAACATCCATCTTAAGGGAGTCATCGTTACTCCGGAATTCCTCGAATGGGGATGGGCATCAGTTGCCCATGTTGTGACCGTCCCCCGTGTTGTCGTCGGGATTCCACCATTCGTCAAGGAGCCGCCTGAGTCGTATCTGGTCTTCATGGAACCGGGAACTTGAGATCAGATTGCGTTTCTCCTCTGAATCGTTCGCCAGATCGAACAGAGCCGGACTCGTCAGGAAATTCCCCCAAGGGGTGAGCTGACCGTGAGAATGGGGAACGATCAGTTTCAACGACCCCTGCCGAACCCAGCGATAGGCGATGTCCCGTTCAGGGTGTCCGAGCGACGTGGCATCACCCGGGTAGATCTCTCCGAAAACAGCGCGATCCGCATCAAGTGATTCCTTTCCTGTCGCGGATGGCCAGAGATCCGTACCCGGTAGATTGAGATGGGACACCTCGATTCCGGCGGCCGTCAACAGCGTCGGCATCAGGTCGATGCTGTTGACCAATTCCGAATGAGTGGCCGGTTTGGTCACACCTGGCCAGCGCAATAAGATGGGCGTTCGCAACCCGAAATCGAACGGAGCCCGTTTGCTCCGTTTGGTGTGATCAAACTCCTCTGGACGACCGCGTGCGCGCGTTGTCCCTGCTTCCCAGCCATTGTCCACCACGAAGGCCACGAGCGTGTTCTCGCTTAAGCCTCGCTGCTCAATCTCATTGAGGAGCTGGCCGACGGTCTCATCAAATTGGGCAATGGATGCGTAATACGGAACTTGATGTTTGGGGACATGCTCCACGTCGACGAGATCGTAGTATCTTTGGGGAGAATCGTGCGGCTGATGAGGCAAGTACGGGGCATACCAAACAAAAAACGGTTGCTTCCCGACATCATCGAGAAAATCCGAAATGGGCTGCATCGTCTCGCGGCCGATTTTGAGCCCCCAGTCCCCGTTGCCATGCGCAGCGAGTTCTCCATTTGCCAAAGTCCGATTTCCTCCGAACGACTGGCCCGGAACCGGCTCAAAGAGGGTCATGCCGTCCGTGAAACCTGCGTTGCGGTAGTGCCCTTCCCAGAACTTGCCTGTTTGAAGAGTCCGATAGCCCGCTTCGCTGAGCAGCCGAGGCAACGTCGCCAAAGACCGAATGCGTGAAAACGATCGACTCCGAGCGGCGACGTATTCCGCGACCGACGTCATGCGGTTGAACGCGGCGTTGCCCGGGGGGGGATGGTTATAGTGGATGCCGTGTTGATGGGGATACAGCCCTGTGAGTAATGTTGCCAATGAGGGGCTGCAAACACTACTGGGGACGTAGCCGTTGACATATCGGGCCGATCGGGACGCGAGCCGGTCTAGGTGCGGTGTCTGGACATGTGGATTGTCCATGAACCCAAAGTCCGTGTAGCACTGGTCATCCGAGATGATCAGAACGAGATTCGGCTTGGGCGCGGAATCGGCGGTTCCTGACATGCAGGCAACAAACAATGCGATTGCCGTTCGAATTCGGCAACTCATATTCATCTCCAGGGTGATCTGGTAGACTTATCTCTTTGACGCCTCATCGATCCAACTTACGGATCCCTGTTGCCGACAGCAATGGACTGGATGGGATTCGAGGTGGCTTGACTCTGATGGTGTTGCGGTGGTGTCTGAAAGGCGCCGGCGAATCGATTCCCCCAATCTCGAAATTCGATCACCCATGTCTGCGAATGTTCGCGATATTGACGCCATCCGGCACTTTCGCGCGAGCCTGTTGAAGTTTGCCGAAGAACTGGAACGGGCGCTCCAGTCCATGTTTCTCGAGGTGCAACGGGGGCGAGAATGGATTGAACATGACCGTCCCCATTATTGGACGGTCCAGACGCGGAGAGCATTCGACCTCGTCGCGGCGACGCGATCCGCGCTGAATACGTGTCAGATGCGGACCGTTGCCGGACGTCGGCCCAGTTGTATCGAGGAAAAGCAGGCGTACGAGAGAGCCAAGCGGCGGCTGCAACATTGCCAGGAACAAGGCGAGCGGATCAAGAACTGGACGGTCAAGGTCCACCACGATTCGGACGAGTTCCATGCTCGGCTCGCCCGGTTGGGACGGTTATTGGAATCGGATATTCCGCAGGCATTGGCTCTGTTGGAGCGAACGATCGCGACATTGGAGTCTTACGCGGAGATTGCTCCGCCGGGAGATGACGAATGAGAGTCGGGAATTTCCACTCCGCATCGGGGGCGATTCAAGACGCCTTCGAAGAACTGAAAGTGGCTTGGGAAGCGACTCGGGAATACTGGGACGACGCGAATGCCGATGCCTTTGAGGAGAATTACCTCAAATTGTTCTCAGAGGAACTCGCGCAGGTGATCCCGGCGATTGGACAGATCAGTCAGTCCTTTGGAATGGCCCAACGTGAACTCGAAGAATGAACAGACTGCGAAGTCGGCATCCGAAAAGCGTCTGAAATTTCCCCCATGGCGACGTCTGCGAAGCAAATTCGACTTTGCCGCGATCTATGATCATCGGCAGAAGGCGGGGGACCGTTGGATGCTGGTCTTTGCCCGAAGGAATGGTCTTGGATACACGCGAATTGGCCTTAGTGTCTCTCGCAAACACGGGAACTCCGTTGTCCGGCATCGGCTCCGAAGATTGCTGAAGGAAGCCTATCGACTTGAGCAGCACTCCATCCCCGAGGGTCTGGACATGATTCTGATTCCGGGACATCAAGCGTTAGGAGCAACTCTGTCGGACTTCCGCGATTCCCTGGTCCGACTTTCTCGAAAGCTGACGAATCGGCTGCCACACCGGCAACTCTGATCATTCCAGCGATTCGTGGGCGGAAGGGGAATCTTTCTTGGTAATTGGAAAATGTCAATACGGCGTCAGAGATGAAGTTGAAGCAGCGACCGGAAGATTTTCAGGTGGATGAACTGGCGACGCTGCCGATTCGGGGGCGTGGGCCGTTTGCCGTTTATCGACTGACGAAGTCCGGTTGGACGACACTGGATGCTATTCGGCGGATCTGCCGTGACTGGAATTTGCCGAGATCTGCGGTGGGGCACGCGGGAATGAAGGACCGGCATGCCGTGACGTCGCAACTGATCACGATTCAAAATGGCCCACGCCAGGCTTGGAACGGCGAGACGGTTCAGCTGGAATATCTCGGCCAATCCCCTCGGAAGATTGGTCCTAACGACATCGAAGGAAACTCTTTTCGCCTCGTCGTTCGCGGTCTGAGTTCCGAGGAGGGGGAGAAGGCTCGGTCTGGGCTTCCCGGAATCCAGCTCCACGGTTATCCAAACTATTTCGATGATCAGAGGTTCGGGTCCTGGTTTCCCGGACAAGGATTCATTGCCGAATGGTGGCTACGCGAAAAATTTGAACAAGCGTGCTGGCTGGCGTTCGCCGAACCACAATCGACTGACAATGCCCATGAGCGTGAGGAAAAGGAGATTCTGAGGAGGCACTGGGGGGATTGGGCTGGCTGCGTTCGGGAACTGAGGCCCTCACATCGTCGGAGTATCGTCACCTACTTGAAGGACCATCCGGAGGATTTCACAGGGGCCTGGTGTCGCGTGGATGGGCACCTTCGCGGCCTGTTTTTGTCCGCCTTGCAAAGCGATCTTTGGAACCGTTGTGTCAGTTATTGGCATCGGACTCAGACGCCACGTGACCAGCTCCTGGAACTTCGAGTGAAGACTGGTCCTTTGCTTTGCCCGAAAAACCGGCTTTCCGACTCCAGTCTGAGGATCGGAGGGGGCGCCATTCCGCTCCCTTCGGCTCGGTTGAAAGATGTCCCCGAAGAAGTGAAGTCCGTCATGCGATCCGCACTCTCTGAATGTGGGTGGGAACTTGAGCAACTCAAGGTCAGGCTGCCTCGCGACAAGTTCTTTTCAAAAGCTCAGCGACCAATGCATGTCGTCCCTTCGGGGCTCCATTGGCGGTTTGCGGCCGATGAACTCGCACCCGAACACGAACAGCTGACTCTCAGCTTCACCCTCACACGTGGTGCGTATGCGACGATGCTCGTCAAGCGGCTTTGGGATTGCCAGCCGCTTTGAGTGCTCGAATCGATACGGAAACGGTGTGCAATCCCCGCTCGGAGAGGGGGGGCCTGTCCGATGAGACGACGTTGACGAAACGAATGGTCCAGCACACGTGCTGTTGCAATTCCGCAACGAGGGAAGAAGCGAGCCTTTCCCTGAAGAAATCCAATCTGCGAGGAATTGTCAGTGACCGACCGCGTCCAAGGCCAGCAGAGATCGGAACCTCGCGCGAGTCTTCTGTCCTGGGAAACTGCCGAGTCCGTTGACGAGATTGGTCCTTCCCATGGAATGAGTTCTTGAGATCCATTTCAACACCTCACAATTGATCGTGGAAATCTCTCTTCCCGATCCTCGACCGTCATTGCATCGAACAATCTACGAAAATTTGGCGCTCGATTTGCAATCCTATCCCACGGGTTTCGGAGCATTGAGGACATTCGCGAGACTGAACGCCGTCCCGTCAAGATTCTGAAACACAGGTGCGAGGAAGGACTCAGGTGATGGACGGACCCTCGCGACCCGTGCCCATCCCTTGTTCACATTACCCTCGGAATCAATCGATGAATTTACGAGATTTTGCCGACACGGCATCCCTATTGGCGTGGCAGGGACCGCAATATGCCCTCTCGCCCGATGTGAATGACGATTGGATCGCAAGTCATCGCAGCCTGTGTCAGGCCATTCATCGACTGCTCACGCAACCCAAATCCAGCAAGGATTTCCCAGAGGAGACGTCGCTGGAATGGGCCGAGGAGGCGATCGTTTGGGAACTCAATGCCCGAATTCTGGGAGCGATCCTCGCCAGTGCCGAGGTCAGTTGCTGTCGCGCCCGTTTGGAGGACTACGCGCACCGTCTGGTGATTCGCGCTTCGACGGTGCGTGCCCAGACGATGGCTCCCGGTGATGGTTCGCCCCGACTTCCCGCGAACGAACTTCGACTCAAGCGATTTCATCAACGCATCTCACGCTGGACCGACCTGATGCTCAGCCCCTTTAGTGGAAACGCATTGGCTTTGTCATTTGCGGATGACCCGAATCGATGCTGGCAATTTGCGGAGGAAGGGGCCTACGGCCAACTCGCGTCTGGCTGCGAGGTGACGCGAGTGTTACGAATGACATCGCTCCGTCGGACAGTTCCCAATCGAGAAATCTCCGACCGAGGACGGGCTACCCTGTATCGGGAAGCCGTGTCGAGGGAACTTTCGATTCTCCCGGCCGAGATCTTCGATCACTCCGGATTGTTGAAAACGGGACACCAGCGACGACTGGATGCTCACCTGAGCGGAGGAAATGTCATGAAACAAACCGCACTCCAACCGTTCGTCAAGAAGATGTTTCCCCACTCGAATTGAGCCTTTTTCCCTTGGCCGGAAATGGGGGATAGAACGGCCGTTCGACAGTTGTCACTCTGTTCCGGACCAGCCGGTCCGTTTGGAAAACGGCACACATCAGAGTTCGAGCCGTAGCCAGACCAGGCGTTCCCTGTCGCCGGTTTCCCGGAGCGTCCAAAGCATGGACTCCAGCGATGGTGCCAGGATATCGTTGAACTGCTGGCGGCTGTTGACCTTGATTCGCCATCGTTGTCCGAAGTCGACCAGGTCGGGATGGAGATGGAGTACGGTTCGCTCACCCGGGTGGTTCACGTAAATGATCCGTCCCGGTTTGATGTCTCCAGAGAACTTGACCGTGCTGCGTTTTTGAGAAATGTCCCAGGCAATCGGTTGAAAGAAGCGATCCGCCAATGCGTGGGCTTCCAACCAGTAGAATGCGTTGTCGGTTTTCCGAAGGCTGGCCGCTTCAAACGACTGATACTCCTGAATGGGAGCCCGCTTCAGTCCCTGCATCCAAGAAAAAATCCGCTCCTGTTCCTCGTGGAAACTTTCGAATCCCCGATTCTGGTATTCGCAATAGATCACATCCTGGCCGTAGGGACGATCTCGCATCATGTTGTTGATCACACTTGCGTTCTGCTCGAGTGTATTGCGGTCCAACTGGCCGGCGACAATGTACCAGGATGTTTTGGGAGCGTTTCCCCAATACCATTTGCTCGACTTGTCACACATCCCCGCGATGGGAACGGCCCCCGCGAAAAGATCCGGATGGGACATCGCGATATCAAAGCAGGCGTCGGCTCCCATCCCGTGGCCGACCAGAAAAATTCGATCGGAGTCAATCCGCACTCGCTGGCGAAGGTGGCGAATCGCTAGCAGCACGGCATCGTGCTCGATGTCGGTGCCGAGATAACCCGCGCCGTGATCCGACGCGAAGTGGGGCGCCAGAACGACATATCCGCGGCGTTGAGCCCAACCGGGTTGAGCGGCATCGCCAGCCCACCATCGGATGGCATTTTCTTCCGTTTGGCCACCTCGGTTGAGGACGACTAACAGCGGATACCGGTGGTGCTCACGATATTCTGGAGGCAACATGACGGAATACGTCACATCGGGACGGTCTGAGCGGACCGCAACCGAGTGAGTTTGAATCTCAGCGGGTTGCACACTCGGTTGTTCGTATGGCATGGGGAGCCGCGCGATCATCTCCGCAAGCCTCGTCACGCTCAAACTCTCGACGGATTCCAACTGTTCGAGAATTTCTTGATCCCGGGCTGGGTTTCGATCGGTGCGCAGATACTCCAAAACGAGAAATCTCGCCTCCCAGAGCTTCATCGCCTCGTCCAAGTCGAGGAAAGCCTGATCCGGGCCAACAAGCCATCCGGAGTACGCCAACGCGAGTTTTTGTCGTGCGGAGAGTCCGTCGTCTCCGTCGGTCTGCAAAAAAGCCATCAAGCGGCCGACGGTTTCAAAATGGAGTTCGGCGGTGAGTTTTTGTCGCAAAGGCCGAAGTCGCTGGGCCTCGTCAATGGGAATCTCCGCCTGAAGCAGGTCGAGCATCATCTCTGCCCGTTCCTTGTCCGCAAGCGCCGATTCATAGTCTTCGGCAATTTCACGAGCTTGGCGCATCACCCCAGCGCTGACCCGGTCTTCCGGAAATTTTTTGGCGATCAGATAAGCCAATTGATGTTGTCCGGAATCTCGACGTCGTTCAATTTCATGGAGTGCCTGCCGGGCTTTTTGCTCGAACACTTGCCGTTCGATCTCTCCACACCAGTCACGAAGTTCGGGAAATGATTCTCTCGTGCGAGTCAGCTCCGCTTCCGATTCGGAATACATCTCTGCCTGGAGAAAAAACTGAACGGCGGCCCGGGCTTCCTTGGGATCCTGAGGATCCGACGTCTGCCGCATCAGATCCCGAATCGTTTGGGTTGGGAGTGAACTGGTATCGATCCGGTATTCCCACAGATGGCTTAATCCCTCAACCTCGGCGTAATCCGGGCGAAGTTCCGTGATGGCCTGGATGACGGGCGTCAGTCCGGATGCGGTCTGGAGCGTGACCGTCCGGCGGCCATATTGATCGAATGGCTCCACCGAACCAAAAGCTCCCACAACGGATGGTCCGTGTGTCCGCGGAGTCCGTTCGTGGTCGAGCTTGTAACTGACCAACCCCGCCAACTCATCCTCGTCGACCACTTCCAGAGTCTGCCGACGGAAAACAAAATAGCGACGGACTCCGTCATCAATCAGATAGAACGGAGCGGACGGGATGGGCCCCACGTTGTTTTGCTGGGCGGTCGCGACGTTGATTCCCGAGACCGCGACAACTGTCCCTTTCAGAACGACGCCGTTCTTGAGATAGACCTGATCAGCACTGAGCTCGTGACTGATGCACGCAAGGCAGCCAAGCGCGATCACCCAGAGACAGAATCGCTCCCAGCAGCTCCATGGAGACATAGGAATTTGCGGGTTGGGGGGAGTGATGTGACCTTTCAGGTCGCTTGAATCATGCGAACGCATTCATGTGGGAATTCCGTTGTCGATCGGTATCGGTCTATCATTCGACACTCTCCGCGGAATGTCCAGCGAAATCGTTACATTCGGTCTCTCCGCTTGGGATCTGTCGAATGATCGGATTTGTCGGATCGTAATGATTTCCTCCTTTTGGCAAGGTTTCGGGGGGGGAATTGATCTCCAAGGAGCATGATTGGGGAATGGGAGTCAAGTGAGGATCACCGACGCAACCACTCGTCATGGGTTCCTTGGTGGGGGCACCAGAGAGTGGGGGACAGTCAGAGTGTCGAATTCTGAGACGTCATGATAAACGTCACCGGAAATCACAGCGGGTTAACCAGTTTTTTAAGTCGCTGCCTGATTGATTACCCGCAAAATAGGCCGTAAACTTCTCTCTAGGTCTGCGCGGAGGACCTGACTTCTAGGAAGATCTCTCACCCCATGCCCCTTGCGCTGAGTAAAGTTTTCGTGCTGGGCCACCCGGCACATAAATTTCGTGATGACATTCTTCCTCAAGGGACATTTATTCCCCGGGAAATCTGTCCCGTTTGCCGACGATGGAGGCATCGCTGTGACACTCCGCTCGAATTTCTCTGGCAACGCCGAGTGGGTCAGCCACGACAGGCCTGGGAGTCGAAAGATCATTCCTTCTGGGGAAATTTTCATTGGCTGATTGACGAAGCGGGGGCATCGATTTTGAAAGGCAGTGGGATGCCATTTTGCTTTTCCGAGACTCGGTCGGTCCGGGATGACGTGGTTCCGAAGCAAAATCGACGAACGCTTCTTTGGGTTTCAGCACCCTATTTCGCGGATGTCGTGCCGCAGACGGGCCGTGATGCCGTGTGTGGGGAATGTGGTTGTTTTCAGCATCGTCAGTGGAGGATTTCGCGATTGCTTTTCTCTGAAGAAACGAATTCCCTTCCGGGAATCTTTCAGGCCAGACAGAACGGGCCTTGTGGGCCAATTTTTATCACGGATCTCGTCAGACAAAAGCTTTTGGATAGCGGAATCACCGGATTAGGCATTTACTCCGCCGGAAAAATTGCGGGTGTGTCTGGCTGAGGTCTTCCATTAATCGGGAAGCCTTTGAGAGAGCCATTCCGCGGCTTGGCCGACAGTCTTCTTATCGGACTCACGATCAACGCGAAAGTTCGCCTGACGCATGGTGTCGGCGTCAATCCCGTCGACCAGGGGTTCAAGAGTTTCAGTCAGCCTCTTTGAATCCGCCACTCGCGGCGACAGAAGGATCAAGGCATCATACGGTGGGATCGCCCCTCGATCGTCTTCCAGGACCAGCAACTCATATGCGGCGATGCGACCGTCTGTGGTAAAGGCGGAAACGACATCCACCTCATCCTGTTGAATTGCCTCATACATGAAAGTCGCGGCGAAAGATGTCTTCTCCGCAAAGGAGAGTCCGTAGGCGGCCTTGAGATCTCGCCACTCGGGACGGTTGAAGAATTCGAGATCGCCTCCGAGACGCAGCGAACCCGCATGATGCGCCAAATCACTGATGGTTCGAATCCCCAGTTTCTCCGCCTGATCCCGTCGCATCGCCAAGGCATAGGCGTTCTCAAACCCCAAGGTTCCGAGACTGCGAATGTTGTGTTCCGATGCCAGCCAGTGCTGCATTTCGGCAAGGACGCGCCAACTGGGAGGGACGTCGTCCCGTTTCATATAGTTGGCCCAGATGGTCCCCGAGTAGTCGACATAACAGTCGACTTCCCCATTGGAGAGAGCATCAAAAATGACGGTGGACCCGAGGCTTTCTTTTTCCTGGACCTCAAACCCCGCTTCTTTCAACCGATTGGTGATGAGGTCGGCGAGGATGTACTGTTCTGTAAAAGACTTCGAGCCAACCACCACCTTTCGAATGGCGGGTCCCTCGTCTTGTTTTTCTCCGCTGGCCAGGATCGGGGTATCGGGACGGCTGAGAAATCGCACAATGGTCGGCGAAACCAGTCCTCCGAGAAACAAAGCCGTGAGGATCGAACCGGCGATGATCCCCAGCTTTGGGCGGCGTTCCTCGGTCGCCGTTTGCAAGAGTCCGACCAGCATGTCGAGAAGAACTGCCAGGATCGCTGCTGAGACACAGCCAAACAACACCGCGACCCAATTGCGGGTGTGCAACCCTTCAAAAATGTAGTTGCCCAGACAGCGTTGCCCGACCGGAGTCGCCAGTGTGGCGATCCCTACGGTCCAGACGGTTGCCGTCCGGATGCCAGCGACGATAACGGGCATCGCCAAGGGGAGTTCAACCTTCATCAGGGACTGAAACGGGGTCATTCCCACACCTCGCGCCGCCTGCTTCATCACCGGATCCACGTCCAGGATGCCGGTGACTGTGTTTCTCAGGATCGGAAGAATGCTGTAGAGCGTCAGGGCGATGACCGTCGGATAGAATCCCAGTTCCGAGACCTGAACGCCGAGTCCAGCGAGCGCCGTGTTGACGAGCACCAGAAAGGGAACCATCAGTGCCAGGAGCGCGAGGCTGGGAATGGTTTGAATCACGCTCACAACCGTCATGATGGGATATCTCAGACGTTTGTCGCGAACGGCGAGTACCGCGAGCGGAAGACTGATGAATACCCCCAGAAACAAAGGGAGAATGGTGACCAGCAAGTGGTTGGCGAGATTCGCCGGGAGCTGCTCGAATTGCCGCAGAACTTCCTCACTCATGGCT
>JAGQQQ010000258.1 GCA_020426125.1 Planctomycetaceae bacterium | reverse complement strand
ATCCCGTTTCTGCAGGCATTCGATTTACCGGACACGACCGTGTCGTGCGCCCGTCGTGATACGACCGTCGTGGCTCCACAGGCCTTGATGCTGCTGAACAGCCTGACCGCCGTGCGATATGCAGAAGCGTTCGCAGATCGAGTTTGGCAGGCTTGCAACCTGCCAGCCGGCGAATCGCAAGAGACGGACCAGTCGTCCCGAATCGTCGCGACCGTTTTTCAGCTCGCCCTGGCCCGTGATCCCGAACCCGAAGAACGAAAACTCGCTCAAGACCTGCTGCTGCGTCACGCGGACAAACACCGTGTCAATGCCTCGAAGTCCGAGGCGGAACGGCTCGCCCTGATCGACCTCTGCCGGGCAATGTTCAACCTGAATGAATTCATCTACATCGACTGATTGTCGAGGCCAGTATGCTGAAACTTCCATCACGTCGAGATTTCTTCACTCGCTCCGCTGCCGGGTTTTCCAGCGTCGCTTTGGGTGCATTGCTCGCCGAGGAACTGCAAGCTTCACCCGAATCGAAGCCTGCGATTGACCCGCTCGATCCGCTACGTGTGCGTTTGCCACACATCGCGCCTCGGGCCAAGCAGGTGATTTTTCTCTTTCAATATGGAGGACCTTCAACATTCGACCTGCTGGATTACAAACCGGAGTTGATCAAACTCGACGGCCAACCCGTGCCGGAATCGTTCAAGCAGCACCACGACGAAGTCGGCGGTGTCTTCAATCACTGCAAAGACGAACTGATGGCCGGGCCTTGGAAGTGGGCTCAGCATGGTGAGTCCGGCCGCTGGTTCTCGGACCTGCTGCCGCATACGGCCCGCCACGCCGACGAACTTTGCGTGGTCCGTTCGATGTTCAGCGAGAGCTCCAACCACGCACCGGCAACGTATCTGATGAACACGGGAGCGATCCTCGGCGGCCGGCCGAGTCTTGGTTCGTGGGTGACGTACGGGCTGGGTTCGGCAAACCAGAATCTACCCGGCTACGTGCTGCTGTACCAGGTCGCCGGGCTGGGCGGTTCGGCAAACTGGAGCAATGCCTTCCTGCCAGCGGCGTTTCAGGGGACTCAGTTCCGACACGCAGGCTCGCCCGTGTTGAACCTGTCCCCGCCGGAGCGATTGGCAGAAGTACAGCGTTCGACGCTCGATTTCGCACAGGCACTGAATCGCCGGCACGCGGAGAAGCGGCCCGGAGTGCTCGATCTCGACGGCCGCATCGCTTCTTACGAGCTTGCCTTTCGGATGCAGTCGGAAGCGCTCGACATCGGCGAGCTGTCACAGGAAACTCAGGCGACTCAGGACGCATACGCAGTCCATGACAGCAACACGGCAAAAGCTAAATACGGACGCATGTGCCTGCTGGCACGGCGGCTGATCGAGAAAGGTGTCCGCTTCGTTCAAACGTACAATGCCGTGGACAAGTTGGGTTGGGACGGCCACGACAATAATATCGACTACCATCGCCGCAACGCCGCCCAGACGGACCAGCCAATTGCCGCGTTGCTTACAGATCTTAAACAGCGCGGCCTGCTCGATACGACGCTGGTCATCTGGGCAGGCGAGTTTGGTCGCACACCGATGAAGCAGGGGGGCAGCGGCCGCAACCACAATCCCTACGGCTTCAACATCTGGATGGCTGGCGGTGGAGTCAACGCCGGAGCATCGATCGGAGCCACCGACGAGATCGGCCTGCGGGCGGTTGAGCGGCCACAGCCAGTCAAGAACCTGCACGCCACCATCCTGACGGCGCTGGGACTCGCTCCCGACGACCTGTTTTTCGAACATCAAGGCCGGCAGGAACGCCTCACCGGCGTCGCTCAAAGCTGGAAGCTGATCCCCAACGTGCTGGACTGACCTAGAGTCACAAATTCCTGGGAAGATTGAATGTGGAATAGATGTGGATTCAACTACGTGTATTTCCACTTTGACACAAACTTGGTGTAAGACATTGTTGCCCAACGAGTTGCCACGTAGCTCTCCCAGTTGCCGCTGGGAATTGACTGTAAAAATCGTGGGGAAGACAATGAAGGCGGAACCGGTTTCGGTTCCTTGCCGCCAAGGGGCCGCCAAACGGGTTGCCGCCCGTGGCCCCTTGGTCTTTTTGCGCACCGATAGAACGGTTGTGATCGAGAGAGAATCGAGCGCAGCGCATGCGCGATGAGAATAGAGGAGTCATCATGTTTCAATTCCTTGCCATAACGCAGGCCGGTTGCCGCCGGTCATTCCCGCGTTATTTGCTACACAGAATAGCTACACTCACCTTTATAGCCGTTGTCGGCCTGTTGACGCAAACCCTGTGTTTTCCCGAAGCAAATGCCGATTCAGTCGCTCGCCCAAACATCGTTTTGATCATGGCTGACGATATTGGTTACGAATGTTTCGGGTGCTATGGAAGTGAGCAATACCAGACCCCTCATATCGATCGACTCGCGTCGCGGGGAATGCGGTTTGAACACTGCTACTCGCAACCGCTTTGTACGCCGAGTCGGGTAAAGCTCATGACCGGCCTGTCCAACATCCGAAACTATTCCGCGTTTTCCGTTTTGAATTCCGATCAGAAGACGATCGGGCACTATTTCCAGGAAACGGGGTATGACACCTTCATTGGAGGGAAATGGCAGTTGCTCGGAGCGGAGCACTACCCCGAGCAATTCCGACTGAAAGGGAGTTGGCCGACCGAAACGGGCTTTGATCACTGCTGTCTCTGGCAGGTCGACAAGCTGGGAGACCGGTACTGGAATCCGCTGCTCTTTCTCGATGGGAACAACAAACAGTTTCCCCCCAATGACTACGGCCCGGACATCGTCACGGACCACATTCTCGATTTCATTCAGGAAGAACGAGAATCGCCCTTCTTCGTCTACTATCCCATGATTCTCGTCCACAATCCCTTCTTGACCACTCCGGACAGTGAGACGAAGAGTCGTGAGACGAAGAGTCGTGAGACGAAAAATCGGAAGAACCAACAGCAGAACTTCGAGGACATGGTTGCCTATATGGACCATCTCGTCGGAAGGATCGTCGAGCAGATCGAGAAACAGGGGATTGCGGAAGAGACGGTCATCCTGTTCACCGGGGACAATGGGACCAACAAAGCGATTACGTCCCAACTGAATGGTCGCACCATTGTCGGCGGAAAGGGGAAAACGACGGATGCGGGGACCCGCGTCGCGTTGGTCGCGACCCACTCAGGAAGCATCCCCGAAGGCAAAGTGTGTGAAGATCTCGTGGATTTTTCGGACTTCCTCCCGACCTTGATGGATTATGCCGGACTGCCGATCCCCGACGGACTCGACGGCGTCAGCTTCGCACCTCAACTCAAAGGGGATCCAGGCCGGCCCCGGGAATGGATCTTTTGCTACTACAACCCCCGCCCCGAAAGAACCAAGCCTGTGAGATTCGTCCGCGACCAGCGCTGGAAGCTTTATGGGGACGGCAAATTCTTCGACGTGTCCAACGATCCATTGGAGGAACATCCCGTCGACGAGCGCCCGGACGCTTATAGAAAACTCAAGCAGGCGCTCGACACGATGCCGAGTGAATCGACGACGCTCTTGAAGTTCGCTCAATGACGAGTGACTGGGACCGATCCGTGTTTCACGACCATTACAGTTGAGTCGACATCCGCTCGGCGAGTCGGCTGAGGGCGGGGCTGATGTCCGTGCTTTCGAGATGGACATTCAAGATACTGAAGGCGTCGCGATGCGCGAGCGCCGCCTGCATTGATTGATGCAGTTCGCCAACCGTTCGGACTTCGAAGCCCCAACCTTTGCCGAGCAGGTCGGGGAGGCGATGGTAGTTCCAGTTGAGGATGTCATTAAAAGGGCCTTCTTGCAGGAACCGTTCGGTCGTGTAGCCCTTGTTGTTGAGGACCACAACAATCGGATTGAAGTCATGCCGAACGACAGTCGAGAGTTCAAGGCACGTCATCTGAAAGGCCCCGTCCCCCACCAACACGAGCGGGCGAAGCTCTCGATTGGCCACCTGGACGCCCAAGGCCGCCGGGACAGCGAAGCCCATGGACGTGTAATACGCCGGAGAGAGAAACTCGGTGTGTTTATGGATCGTCAAGTCCGAGGCGGAGAACAGTGAGTCGCCGACGTCCGCAACGACGACCATTTCATCATCCAGAATTTCGTCAATATGATCGAACAGGCTCGCAATCGTCACGGGATCCCGGTCCTGATACTGTCCCGGTTTCCGGCCTGAGGGAGCCGTGAATTTTCCGGGTTTCTTTCGGAGTTTCTCCATCCCGAGACCGGTCACGAAATCACTGAGCACCACATCATGGAAGTGATGGTGCCCGATCCGGAGCTGTTCGCTCGTCGCGTAGATGCACCTGCCGGGATCGAGGTTGGCTGTGTAGATCCCCAGATTGATATCAGTCATGAAGGTGCCGAGCAGGATCACGCAGTCACTGTTCTCGACATACTCAGTGACTGATTGTCGGCCCATCGCTCCTTCGTACACTCCGAGATATAAAGGATGCCGTTCGCTGACGACGGACTTCCCCAGCAGCGTCGCACACATCGGGATCTGATTCTCTTCTGAGATCCGCAGCACTTCCTCCCGGAGTCCGAAGCGGTGAATTTCGACCCCCGCAATCAACACCGGCTGTTTCGCGGATTGGATCCGTTCCCGGGCCTCTTCGAGAGCGGCATTCAGAGCCGCCGAATTACTTTGCAGAACCGCCGAGAGTGGCTCATGCGGCACCAGTGCTTCCGCGTGCACCCGGTCTCGCGGAAGCTCCAGATAGACCGGCCGCTTGTACCGATAGGCCGCTTCCAGGCATCGGTCGATTTCGCGAAACGCGGTTAACGGATCATCCAGCGATGCACTCGCGACGGTGATCTTCTCGAAGATTTCCTTCTGGGTGTGGAAGTCGCGGACCTTGTGATGGAGCAACGGGTCGTTGTTCCGTTCGCGAATCCCGGGCGCTCCACTGATCACCACCACCGGAGACTTCTCCGCGAACGCCCCCGCGATGGAATTACAGAGACTCAATCCCCCGACGCAATAGGTGATGCAAACGGCCCCGAGCCCATGCACACGCGCATAAGCATCCGCCGCGTATCCCGCGTTGTCTTCCCGCGTGCAGCCAATGACCCGAATGGGGCTTTCCTCCAGCATCCCATAAAACTGGAGTACAAAATCTCCAGGAATCCCAAACAGATCGTGAAGGCCATAGTCCTGGAGCCTGCGAATGAGGTAGCTGCCGATCGTCTGCGGACGACCGTTAGGGGAAGCCTTCTGGCCCCCCTTTTTCTTTCGAGAGGGGGTCGCCTGACTTTGGGCGTTGGCGTTCTTCCGTTGTTTCCCAGTCTTCGACGTTCCAGCCATGGCGAAATTGCTCCTGCGTAGAGGGCTTGGGCTTTCCACCATTATATCGTCGAATGGAACGACGTGGGAGCGGTGCCACTGTGTTCGGACGGGCATCCAGGAATCGTTTCGAGACGTCGCCTCCTTTTCTGACCGACTTCGCCACCTCGCCGTTACTCAACCAGTGATGACGTGCCAAGCCCCCTGGCCGCCTGTTCGCCAAAAATGAACGACGGAAGCTTCATCGACCGAAGCACACCTTGAGCGCGTTCGGCCATCTGTTGGTCAATCCCCTCCTGGGCGGTTTGGCCTTGTTGAAGGCGAACCAGGAATTGATCGAGGTTTCCCACGCGCCGGGTCGAGGTCCAGAGGGGTTTGCCCCCTTTCGAGTATGTGAAGTCCAGCACAATCGTCTTCCGCATCACCGTTTCCGAAACGGAACGATCGCCGATCTTGGAAACTGTTGCATTCCCTTCGGAGACGATCGACCCGGTGACAGCGAGTTCGATGTCGGAATCACCGACCTTGCTTCCAGCGGCTTCCAACTGCCTGCTGACCAGTTCCTCAGCGACATTTCTCAATGACAGCAGCTTCGGTTCGCTCGCGATACTGGTACGCAACTTGACGGGATCCCCCGGTTTCAAAATCGCCTGATCCCGCAATTGCGCTGGATCAAGACGCCCGGCCACGGTCTCTGATGGAACGTCCACCGTACGCACCACGGCCCGGTTCCCGGCCAGTTGAAGGAACGTGGGTTGCGTATTGACTTGAGCCAACGGAAACTGCACGGGGCCGGACGAATAACTCCAGACCACTGCCTGCAATTTCCGGTTGACCAGTTGCGAGGTGTTCAACAACAGGAATTCATCCCCCGTCCAACTGATCGACGTGGCGATCGCCGGAATGGGAAATTCCTCGACGGTCTCCCCCGTCTCGAAGTCCACGATCCGAAGCAGTTTGTCGGCGCCGGAGTCCCGGGAAATCGCCAGCAATTGTCCGTTCGGATGGAAAGCCAACGACTTCGTGGCTCCATCGAGTTCGACGCCTCCCCAACCCTCCCCCGTCCGGCTTTCAAACACGGCAAGGCTCTTGCCTCCCAGGATATTCCCCCGAACGGCGATCAATGCCTTTCCCCCGGGAGTGAGTTCAAAATCGCGGACTTCGTTGAGGCGCCACAGCGGTTTCGCTTGTGGAACGTTCCAAACCACCAACTGATAGTTCATACTCAGCGTCGCGACGGTCTGGTTGTCGATGAACTCAACTCGTTTGATCTCGCGATGCCGCTCCTCGCTCTCCGCTCGATAGGGACGCCACCCAACGATATGTTCGCCGCTTTCCTGGAGTTGATAGATATCAAGGCGGCCGTTGGTTTCGTGTTGTTCGAGAACCGCCAACTGACCGTTGGGGGAAACACTCCAAAGTTGTGCGGAGTAAGGAATGGTGACCTTGCCCAACTCCTTTCCAGACGCATCGAAGGCGGATAACTCTGATTCCTTGGCGAATGGCTGTTTGGCCTTCGTTTCGAGAGGACTCCCTCCCAGCAACTCCAAAGTTTTCTGATATGCCTGAACTGCGGGATCGTTGGAATTTTCGCCGATACCGACGCGGATAACGATCACCGGCGACTCCGATCGGGAAATGGCAATGTCGCGGGCGGTGCCGTCACTCGCGACTCGAATCGAATCTCGAATGGGGGTGGTGCGGAGTCCATCGACGGGGGCGGCCCATTCATTGGAGGCCAGGGCCTCGCGGGCTTCCGTGAAGTCGCTCGGAGTCAGGGGCGGCAGGCCCGCGTCACTGGCCATTCCTCCAGCGGCGGCACTCGCAGCGCCGGCCAAAAGATCTTCTTGGGAAAAAGTCTCCAACTCGATTCGGGGATCCCCTTTCTCCGTGATCACCGCGGCGACCGTGTTTGGCTCCATCACCTTTCGCGAGGGATTCAGATCGACCCCTTGCTGTTTCGGAAACGCCAACACGAGTTGTTGTTCATCCGCATCCACAATCCCTTGGCTCTGCACCAACCAACGATTCGTTCCCGGAAGAGATTCCATGAAATGGTTCTGATAAACCGGATCCAACTGATCCTTGAGTTTTGGTTCCAGTTCGAAGTCGGAGGAGAGTTTTCCCGTTTTCAAATCCCAGACGACGACCCGCGAATACTTTCTGGCCGGGGCGGAAAAGATGTCGACTCCGTAAATGGCGGCGAATTTGTCTCCTTCTTGAGAGAAGCCCATCGCTTCGATTTCTCCGACGCGAGTCTCGCCTTCGGGGCTGATGGAACCAACGACTTTCCCATCGGCGAGGTCATAAAAGTCGATCTGCTTTTTGAGAAACTCGCCGTCAACGGCGAGATACTTCCCTGAGGGACTAAACGCGTGGCCATAGTCCGGGTTGAATTTGTCCCCGGCTTTGATGTCGTGTTTGAGTTGTCCCGATGGCAGGTCCCAGACTTTGATGCCATTGTGAATATTGGAAACGGCCACCAGCCGATCGGCCCAGACTGCCAACTGGGAAATCTGAAAGTCGCCTGATGAGTCCGTTTGCAGGATCCCGAGCGACTTGTCCGCCTTCAGATCGTAAACCTCAATTTGTTTATTCCCTGCGAGAGTTCCGGCAAGGTAAGAGCCATTGGGAGCGAGTGAAACGATCGAGCTATACCCCTGAGACGGAGCGTTGC
>JAGQQQ010000013.1 GCA_020426125.1 Planctomycetaceae bacterium | reverse complement strand
CGAGCAATTCGGGATGAGTCGGGCGGTCCCCCTGGCTTCCAAAATCCTCCAGCGTGTCAACGAGGCCGTGACCGAAGAACTCGGACCACCAGCGATTGACAGCCACCCGCGCCGCGAGGGGATTCTCTTCCGAGACAAGCCACCGGGCGAAGTCGAGTCGCGTCGCCTGCTGGTTCTTTTCAATCGGCAGGGGATGCAAGGCATGCGGAGTGGCGGGGTCAACCGTGGCCAACGGATCCAGAAAGTTGCCACGTTTGAAGATGGACGTCATTCGAGGTTGTTCCATCTCCACCATGACGAGGCTGGTCTGTGGCTGGATGCCGTCGATCTGTTTTTGCAGGGCGGTTTGCTGTTTCCGCAGGTCCGCTAATTGAGGATCTGCTTCTTCCTGAAATGCTACGAGTTTTCGGGATTGAGCCTTCGTTCGCTTGTCAGCGGGAAGGGACAGGATTTCGGCCAGTTCCGGGGAAATGGCTTCACCGCCAGGGTTCCCGGTCATCGCGAGGATGCGGAACCGCCCCAGCGTGCGGGCGCCGCCGTAGTGCTGGGGCAGTCGGACGGTCAGCGTCAGCGGTTCACTCGTACCAATGGGTTTACTTGTCAGGAAGGATGCCCAGTGCGGTTTGCCAAACTGCGGATTGATCGCCCAACCGGTACTGAGGTCGCCGTCAAGCAATTTCTCGACGGGCCAGTTGCTTTGAGAGAAGTCGGCCGAGGCTTGCTGAAGAGTCACGGGAACCTGCACGCCTTCGCCGGCGGTCGCGGAAAGGTCGAACTCGTAGAGCACAAAGTTCGGCCGCTCAGCGCTTCCTCTCCCGGGACCATTTCCTGGCAGCGAGGGATCCGTCATCGCTTCCAGTTTGAATCCTGTGATACCCGACAAGTCCGTTTGGAAGGTGATGGTGTACGTGTCCTTGTCGGGAGCATTCCCAGTCAGGAGGATCGAACCGTCTTCCAAGAATTGATGAGCGGAGCCCCCCTCTGACGTGAAAGAACTGGGGGTCAGCGTGTGCCATTGGGGAGCGTCTTTCAGCGAGGACGCCAATTGTTGTTCCCACGTTTTCCGTGTTTCCGCTAACTGTTGCTCGCGAGTTTGGGCTTCGTCCTTCACTCGTTTCAACTGCTCACGCAACTCGGCCAATTTCTGCTGTTCGTCTTCCGGCAAAGGCAGATCAATGAGTGGGCCGGAGACTTCAAACTGAACGCCGCTGCCATTGGGTTGGACCACCTCCAAAGGGGTGTTATTGAAGAACGCGAAGATCTGATAGTAATCCTGCTGCGTGAACGGATCGTACTTGTGGTTGTGGCACTGAGCACATTCGAGCGTTGTCCCCAACCAGACGATGCCGGTGGTGTTCACGCGATCGATGATCTGATTCGTTCGGTTCTCTTCAGGATCGACTCCGGCCTCGACATTGCAAGTGGTGCAACGATGGAAGCCGGTCGCAATTTTGTCGTCTAGCGTGGCTTCAGGAAGAAGATCGCCAGCGATCTGTTTGATCGTGAACTCGTCATATGGCATATCACGATTCAGAGCGTTCACTACCCAGTCGCGATAGGCCCAGATCTCGCGGAACTGATCCGCCTGGAAGCCATTCGAATCGGCGTAACGGGCGAGATCGAGCCATTGGCGGGCCCATTTCTCGCCGTATTGCGGTGACGACAGCAATCGGTCCACAATCCGTTCAAAATGGTCCTGCGATGGGTCCTGCAAGAACACCTCAATCTGATCCGGCGTCGGCGGAAGGCCAATCAAATCCAGATAGACCCGACGAATCAGTTTCGCCGGATCTTCGGGAGCACTCGGCTCGAGACCAGGATTGTTCTGGTCCAGGCGATGCAGGATGAAGGCGTCAATCGAAGTCTGGACTTGCGACTGCCATTCCTCTTGGACGGCGGGAACGGCGGGCCGCTGCGGAGGTTGATAAGCCCAATGAATCGGTCCGGCATCGAAAACGGGCCACTCCGCTCCGGATTCGATCCATTTCTTCAGCAGGGCAATTTCTTCCGCCGAGAGTGGATCGCCTTCGGGAGGCATTCGCTCATCCTCTCTAGCCGAAACGCGGCGAATCAGTTCGCTCCTGTCCGGCTTGCCGGGAATGATGGCCGGTTCGCCTGAGTCGTTCCGCTGAATCAGATCGTTATCCGACAGCAGACGAAGTCCCCCCTCGCGGGCGGAATCTCCGTGACATTCCTGACATTTCGACGCCAGAAGCTGGTAGGCGGCGTCAATGAGAGGGGCATCGGCGGCATCAACGGGACTGACCCCGCACACCAGTCCGATTAGAAACAAAGAACGGAGGATCAGTGCACAGGGAAAATCTTTCATGAGCAATCGTCAGTCGAGGCGTGACCCATGGTCAAAGTTTCTCGGGAGCAAGGCCCGAATTTCCCTTGACCAATCGGCGAAATCGGCGGAAATGGAGGGAGGATTCCCTCGCAAAATTTGGCTGGTCTCCCTCAAATCTATCGAAGCTGATAGGTTTCGCCAAGGAATTTCAGGCGATTCGTCGGGAGTTCTGATGGATCCTGGCAGAGGGGAACGGTGTCAGGGAGATTTCCGGTCATGACGCATTCCAATCAGACAACGTTGATTTCCGCTGCGGAAACCACTCGCGAACAGACTCTGACTACCACCGATGGAATCAGTCTGCAACTTTGGGTGCATGAAGCGGAGAATGCGGCGGGAACCGTTCTTCTCACGCACGGCTTGGGGGAACACAGTGGACGCTACGAACACGTGATCGCGGCTCTGCGAGAACACGGACTCTCCGTCGTCCGATGGGATTTGCGCGGGCATGGCCGCTCGACCGGCCAACGGGGGCACTCTCCGAATATTGAAACTCTCCTGGACGATATTTCCTTAACGGCCGAATTTGTTCAGGAGAATTTCGGGCAAAACCCCATCTCCCTGTGGGCTCACAGTCTGGGGGGGAATCTGATTTCTCACTGGACGCTGAAACGGTCGGACCAGGCTCTGCAGTTTCGAGCGGCGGTCTTGTCAGCGCCGTGGTTTCTCCTCAAAGACCGTCCGTCGTCGGTGAAGGAATGGATGATTCGCACTCTCGCTGGATTCTACCCATCGTTTGTGATCCCGGCTCGTTTTCGCTCACAGTCGCTGACCAGTGACCAAAAAGCTCGACGAGAATACGAGAAGGACGAACTTGTCCATCGCCAGGTCACTGCTCGAATGGTGATTGACTGCTTTGATGCCGGGCATTGGTCCCTAGAACACGCACAGGAGTTTCCGTTACCCGTCTTCGCGTTTCACGGCAGCGATGACCCCGTGACCGATCCCCAAGGAACTCAACAATTCTGCGGCAAGGCTCCCAACTGCCACTTTGAATTGCTCCCCGGTTTTGTCCACGAGCCGCACAACGAACGGGGGTGGGAATCCATCGTGAACGAGGCCGCGAGCTGGCTGCTGCATCAGATGGGAAAAAACGGTCCCTTTCCTTCCGATTCGAAGACTCGTACGATGGTCGATTCCCCTGATCCCGAGCTGACACCGACCCATGGCTGGCAAGAAGAACAAACAGAGTGAGGATCCGAACTCGCGAACGGTCTGCCGCAACCGCCGCGCGCGGCACGATTACGAGATTGTCGAGGAACTCGAATGCGGCATCTCACTCATGGGGAGTGAGGTCAAAAGTATCCGCAACAGCAAAATCTCGATCGATGAGGCCTTCGCACGCGTCGAAAACGAGGAAGTCTGGTTGTTCAACGCCGACATCGCGGAATATCCCCAGGCGACGTATCTCAATCACGAGCGCCGCCGTCCCCGCAAGCTGCTGATGCATCGGCGAGAGATTCGCAAGTTCGCCGAAGCCGCCGGTCACGATGGGATGACTCTCGTCCCCTTGGCCGTTTATTTCTCGAAAGGGATTATCAAAGTCCAGCTGGCCGCCGCCAAGGGCCGCAAGACACACGATAAACGGGAAAAACTCAAAGCGAAAGACGCCGACCGAGCCATGCGAGCCGCAATTCGCAGTCGCCGGTCTTGAATGAACAAATGTTTCGCGGCCCGCTTTTCGTCCGATCTGGAAATCGTTAAATTCTGAAATGCGATTTCGCAATTCACGGACCGAACCGCAATGCCCCGAGAACGGATTTTTCGCGACGATGAAGATGACGATGAGGACCGTTCTCGATCCTCATCGGGCGGGGCCTTGTTTGATCGAGAGAATCGGGAACTCGATGAACGGCTTCGTCCCGAACGGCTCGAAGATGTCATTGGGCAACGAAACGTCGTCGAGCGGGTCCGCGTGATTCTCGATGCCACCCGCAAACGGGGCGATACGCTCGGGCATATTCTGTTCGACGGTCCTCCGGGAATCGGCAAAACCACGCTGGCGACTGTCATTCCCAAGGAACTCGGCGTCGATTGTCAAATCACCGCTGGCCCCGCGTTGGATGCCCCCAAGGATTTGCTGCCGTATCTCACCAATGCGACGCATGGGTCCGTCCTCTTCATTGACGAGATCCATCGCCTTCGACCAGCCGTCGAGGAGTTTCTCTACCCGGCTATGGAGGACTTCCGAATCGACATCGCTCTTGGGGAAGGCATGAATGCCCGCACCATTAATATGCAGCTGAAGCCGTTTACTGTCATTGGAGCGACGACCCGCGCCGGCATGCTGACGGCTCCCATGCGAGATCGATTTGTGTACCGAGAGCATCTCGACTTTTATCTCCAAGAGGACCTCATTGAGATTGTGCAACGCAATGCGAAGAAGTTGCGAACCACAATCACAATGGAAGCCGCCATTGAAGTTGCCAAGCGATGCCAGGGGACGCCCCGTAAAGCGAATAACCTGCTGCTGCGCACCAGGGACTTTGCCACTCTGGAACACCCGGAAGGACAAATCACAACGAAAATCGCCGACACGGCCCTCAAACGGCTGGAAATCGACGCTCTGGGTCTCGAACGCCAAGACCGCCGTTATCTCGAAGTGCTGATGGACGTCTTTGGCGGAGGACCGGCTGGCCTCCAAGCCATCGCTCACAGCATGTCCGTTCCCCCGGACACGCTGGAAGATGATATCGAACCATTCCTTCTCCGGTCCGGCTTGATCCAGCGGACTCCCCGAGGCCGTGTCACGACCCCGAAAGCCTATGACCATCTGGGGCGAACCCGTCCGGAACAAGACCGTCCTCCTGGGACGCTGTTCTAACGCTCAAACAAGCGACGGTTGTTTGAGTTTTCGGTTGGGTTTTCAGGGCGCAGGGAAACCTTGGCGATGGAGTCGCTGGGTGGATTTGGTTTCGGGGCTGGGTGATTCGAAACTCGGGACCCTCGGTCATGACATACGTTGTTCGGCTCGTATCGAAACAGAAGACTTGGCCACCGTTGACCCACGGCGAGGCCCAGAATGCCTGAGCGACGAGAATGCGTTCCGAAAAAGCGGGCTCCCACGTTTCGGCGTCGAGCCAGTGGATCACCTCTGGAATCGCGTCCTCAGAGCCCTGAAGTATTCGACGCAGGAATCGAACACATGGACTGGCATTGATGCTCGCTTTGGGCGAAGATGACAAATCTCCGATCATCTTCCTCGACTCTCAAAACCGGATGATGCGTTTTTCCATGAATGCTCCGTCAACGACTCACTTCCAGGTGCTGGCAATCATTGCCCTGCTGTTGATCAATTCCGCACAAGCGGACGACCAACCCAATTTTCTCCTGCTGATGGGAGATGACCACGGCTGGAGCGAAACGGGCTACAACGGCCATCCTCATCTGAAGACTCCGGTTCTCGATGAGATGGCGTCTCAAGGTCTGAGGCTCGACAATTTCTATGCGGGCCATCCCACCTGTTCTCCGACGCGTGTGAGCGTTCTCACAGGACGGCATCCGAACCGTTCGGGGACGTTTCACCCGGGTTGGTCGATTCGTCCGGAGGAGATCACGGTGGCCCACCTCTTGACTCAGGCGGGTTATCACTGCGGCCACTTCGGAAAGTGGCACGTGGGACCCGTGAAAGCGGGGTCGCCGACGAATCCGAAGGCCATGGGGTTCGACCACTATGTCTCGCACGACAACTTCTATGAGATGAACCCCATCTTTTCCCGCAATGGTGCTCCGCCGGAAACGTTCCCAGGGGAAGGGTCGCTGGTCACCATCGACGAAACACTCTCCTTCATCAAAAGTGCGAAGCAGGCGGGTAAGCCGTTTCTGGCCGTCGTCTGGTTCGGCTCTCCGCATGAGCCGTATAGCGGTCTTCCTGAAGACCTCGCCCTGTACAACGATCTCCCAGAGGAGTACGCGAAGCGAACCGTGCGGCTGACGTCGATGGAGACGGGGCGTCCCACGGAGCGCCCCTTGCGTGACGTGTTGCGGGAACGGTATGCGGAGATCACCGCGATGGACCGCGCCATTGGCAAATTGCGGGACCAACTGAGTGAATTGGGACTTCGGGAAAACACGATGCTGTGGTACTGCGGGGACAACGGCAGCCCCCCCAGCAGTGGACGGGCGACGACGCCGTTTCGGGGAGAAAAGGCCCTGATGTACGAAGGAGGGATTCGCGTCCCCGGGGTGATTGAGTGGCCCACACGCATCAAGCAGGGACGGGTCAGCGATGTGAATTCCGTCACCAGCGACATGCTGCCGACGCTGTGCGATCTGGTGGGCGTCGAATTGCCTGACCGACCGCTCGACGGCATCAGCCTGGCTCCCTTGATCGACGGTGAAATGAAGGAGCGCCCGAAACCGATCGGATTCTGGCGGTACAACTCGGAATTGGTACTGGATCACCAACCGCAGCCGAAACCGTACATTGATCCCGATCTTCAGGAAGGAACGACACCGTTGGTCAAGTATCTGGCCGGAAAGTTGACGCGAAGTTTTCAGAATTTCCATCAGCCTCCCATCACCGAGTCCGACTACGGAGGACCACGCGTTCTTCTCGAAAACCAGTACAAGCTTGTCGTTGATGGGGAGCGAAACGGAAGCTCCGTCGAACTCTTTGATCTCCGATCTGATCCCGCCGAGACAAAGAACCTCGTCGAGGAGAAACCGGAAATCGCGGCCAGATTGCAAGAGCAACTTCACAACTGGCAAAGCTCCGTTCTCAACAGTTTGACCGGTGCCGACTACAAATAACCACTTGAGACTGCTCGATCCAATGACACGCCTTTGCACTCTTGTTGCGTTGTTCGTGTGCCTGTTTGCTTATCAGGTTCGCGGCGAAGAACATCCTCACATTATCCTGGTGATGGCCGACGACCATGGTTACGGCGACACCGGGTTTACGGGGCATCCGTTTGTAAAAACGCCAAATCTGGATGCGATGGCTCAAGCGGGTGTTGTGTTCAATCGATTCTATGCCAGCGCCCCGGTCTGCTCTCCCACCCGAGCGAGCGTGATGACGGGGCGGCATCCCTTCCGCGCGAATGTCCCCAACCACGGCCACTACATGCGGCCTCAGGAAGCCACGATCGCGGAAGCGCTGCAAGGGGTCGGATACGTCGCCGGGCATTTCGGAAAGTGGCACATTGGGTCCGTTCAATCTGGGAGTCCGACCAACCCGTCGGGGGCCGGTTTCGATGAGTGGCTTTCCGGCCTGAACTTCTTCGACAACGATCCCTACCTCAGCCGAAACGGCCACTACGAGCATCTGCAAGGTCCTGGGACGGTCATCACGATGGACGCCACCATCGAGTTTTTGAAGAAACACGTTGACGGGGATCGTCCGATGTTTGCCGTGACTTGGTTCCCTTCGCCGCATGATCCTCAACAGGAACTCCCTCAGGGGATCGACAATGCGAAGTCCCTTTACGATGACGAAGACACGAAGAAGCCAGGTTACTTCCGGGAGATCACACTTCTCGATCAACAGGTCGGTCGACTGCGAAAAACGTTGCGTGAACTTGGAATCGAACGGAACACCTTCCTGTTCTATTGCAGTGACAACGGCGGCCTCGTCCCTGAATCTTCCGGCGGACGTGCGAAGAAGGGGAGCATTTACGAAGGGGGCTTGCGGGTGCCAGCCGTTCTTGAATGGCCGGCGAAGTATGACCACCGCGAGATCAACACGCCTGCATTCGCAGCCGATCTCTATCCCACTTTGGTCGCGCTCACGGGAGCAAAGGTCCCCCATCAACCAGTTCTCGACGGGGTCAATCTGTTGCCCATCATCGAAGGTCGACAAACCGAGCGAAAGCCGATGGGATTCTGGCATGGCCACACCGCCGGACAAGGCACACGCAGTGACGAGATTATTCAAGCACTTCTGGAGGCGGAGCAGGCGGGAGAACCAAATCCCCATCCCGAGCGAATCCTCAAGAACGTCGAGGAATTTCCAACCTTCGGAGACGACGGGACGCGCGGCCACTCCGCCTGGAATGCGTGGCCCTGGAAGCTGCATCGCATTGAGAACAAAGGGAAGGTGACTTACGAACTCTACAACCTCGCCGACGATCCCCTGGAACAGAACGACTTGGTGAAACAACAGACTGCTCGGGTTGAGAAGATGAAGACCGAACTGGAAGCGTGGCAACGGTCTGTGTTGAACAGTTGGTCCGGACACGACTATCAATGATGGTGCCGAC
>JAGQQQ010000012.1 GCA_020426125.1 Planctomycetaceae bacterium | reverse complement strand
CGCCCGACTCATCCCGAATTGCTCGACTGGCTGGCAACTGAATTCATGGCCAACCGCTGGTCGATGAAGCATATCCACAAGCTAATTGTGATGTCCTCGACATATCAACAGGATGCGAACGTGACACCTGCGTCACACGAGTTGGATCCGTACAACAAACATTACGCTCGCGGGCCACGCCTGCGGCTTTCGGCCGAAGAGATCCGAGACAACGCATTAGCGATCAGCGGCCTGTTGTCCCTGAAGATGGGAGGCCCCCCGATCTACCCGCCGCAACCGGATAACATCTGGCGGCATGTCGGCCGAAATGCTCCCAAGTATCAGACCGACACAGACGAAGATCGCTATCGCCGCGGCTTGTATGTGGTTTACCGTCGAAGTGCACCGTATCCCAGTTTTGTCAACTTCGACGCTCCAGACCGCGGGGCTTGTGTGGTCAAGCGGTCCCGAACGAATACCCCGCTGCAAGCGCTGACCCTTTTGAATGATCCCGCCTACGTCGAGATGGCCCACGCTTTCGCCGCTCGGTTGACGACGGAGTTGCCAGACGCGGATGACCGCGAGCGGATTGAGCATGCCTTTCGCTTGGCCACGGGGCGACTGCCCCGATCCGAAGAGGCGACCGTCTTAATGGACTACCTCGCAGCGGAACGACAACGCCTATCCGACGATCTTTCGTCCGCTAGAACGCTGGCGCAGACGCCAAACTCCGAACCGGAAACTGCCGTGGAAGCGGCGGTCTGGTTCGAACTCGCCAACATCGTGCTCAATCTGGACGAGACGATCACCAAGTGACCGTAGAGGAAAAGTGGAAGGCGGATCTTGGTGATGCAGTCGGATCGCTTCTCTGTTTCCTGGAACGCTCGCCACCTTGCCCATCACCTTTGAGATGTGTCGGCCACCAAATCTTTGGGGCGACGACTCTATAGAAACGGCTTCGCCACATCTCGCAATGTCTCCGCAACCGTCTGGCGGGTGCCGACGATGACGTACATCCGATAGGAATAATCGCCAGCGGGAACTCCCTCCGCATTGCGGGTTCGGAAGACACAATTCCATTTGACGACTCGCTGGGCCGGAAAACGGAATCGGCCGTATCCCGCGTGTTCGAAGCCTGAGGACGGCTGATCGGGGGAATAGATCCCCATCGCAAAGTTTTCGTCGTGCGTGGAGAAGACGATGGGGAGAGCCTGTTCGCCAGGACCGTCTGAGAGTTCAGCGAGTTGTCCCGTCCGCGGATCACAGGTCCAAAACTGCGAAAACCTCGCGGGTTGATAGCCGGTCAGGGCTTCAAACTGAGCGTAGCGATGGAATTCGCCAATGGGAGTCGAAAACGTGACGTCGTACTGGATCACATTGGGGAAGCCTTCAATTCCAATCTGGACCCGTTTCGTCAGCAGATGATTGGAAAGGGGAGTTTTGTTCTTTGCGGGGTGTCCCTGCGACGTCTCGCCGGGAAGGAGCCAGAACGCCATCTGTGTCGTTGACTGCAGCGAGTTGGGTGTCGTGATGAGATGCAGCAACCGGCTTGTGGAAACGGGACCTGCCCCATCATGCCGGGAGCCAGCTTCCGTAGGATTGAAGGTTTCTCCGGTAAATTGCGAGCCGGCATCGAAGTTCGAAGCGGATTGGAGTTGGCGGCCATGGTCCGTGCTGTCGATGAATTCGACTCCCTTCCAGGTGAGAGAGTGAATGGCCCCTGCGAGACGGTTGGTGGTGGTGATCACGATTTCGCCGCCATCGTAAGGCCCCCGAATCATCGCTTCGGCCAACGGAACCTCACCCAGGCACGTGGAGTGCACAGCGAAAAAGCAAAGACACCGAACGGACAAGGCGACCAGAAATGGCCACACACGGGGATCAGTATCCATGGTTATCCGGACTCACTCGCTGCCGGCGGGCCGAGTTGGTCGACGAACGCCTTGAGAATGACGGAATTGTCAAAGTCTCCGAGATCCCTGTCAATCAATTCCCGGAGGATCCCCGCGTGCAAATTGGTCAAGGGAATGCTCGCCGACATGTCTTCCGCCGCGGACTGAATCAACTGCACATCCTTGAAGTGTTGTCTCAAACGTGCTTGCGCCGTGAAATCTCCAGAGAGCATCTTCGGTCCCTTGGCCAACATCGCCTCCGACTTGGCCGGAGACTCAATAAGTGCCTGAAATGCCTTTTGGGGATCGATTCCGCACGCTTGCGCGAAGCTGAGGCCTTCCGCCAGGACCAGGCGATGAAGGCCCAGGACGAGATTGGTGACCAGTTTCATTTTCGCGCCGGCACCGGCCTCTCCGACATGGAGAATCCGGCTGGAGGCGGCCACAAGCAAATCCAGACAGCGGTCCAAATCCTCATCCAAACCGCCAACGAGAAAGACGGCTTCCCCCTTCCGGATGTGCTCACTCGAACCGGCGATGGGAGCGTCCAGATACGCTCGCCCCCGACTCGTCACTCGCCGAGCCATCTCAATCATCGTCTTCGGCTCTCCCGTTGTCGTATCGACGATGATGGCATCCGCAGCCAGCACAGGGAGGATCCTGTCTAAGACGTCGGAGGCAACATGGGACGTCGGCAGGCTAAGCACAATCCGCTGGCACTCGTGGGCCACGTCGATCTCACTACCAACGGGACTTCCACGTTGCTCCTGGAGATAAGTGCGACGCTCCGGATCAGGATCATAGCCCACAACGGTCCAGCCGTTGTCCAACCAGCGTTTGGCCAACGCTCCTCCAGCGAGCCCGATGCCAATCAGCCCGACCGTCTTGTCTGACAAGGTTCCCCTCCAGCACGTTCCACCAATCAAATGAGTCTGATGGAAGTCGGCACAATTGTCGAGCATCAAGACACGGACCAGTCCCTGAAATGGCTAAAAATCGAAATGGAAGTGTGCCCCGGATCGATGGTGGTAATGTCGATGATGCCAACAGGGCCCCGCTCCAATGACAATCGCCGCTGGGGGGGGCGGCTCAACATACACGACCGATGGCCGCGACGGACGCACGACACGAGGAGGACTCAACTTAGGTGAAGGAGCGGACTGAGCCGCAACGATCACGCTGTCACTGACCCCGTTCTGCTTGAGTGCGATGATATCGTTCGTATTCAGTTGAAAACTCCCTCCTCGGGAGCGGATCATGTTGACGATCACCTGATCACTGACCCCATTTTGAGAAAGACGAATCAGGTCGTAATTGGTCAATGGAGCCTCAATCGACGAGTGCGACGCCTGAGCGATCGCAGCGTCTCTCTCCGCGAGGGCGAGATCCCGCTCCTCCCGGGCATCCTCTGTACTGCCAGCCATGGCGCCGAGCCCCATGCCCGTGATTCCTCCAATGATTGCCCCAGCTTCCGAGTTTCCGTTATGCCCGCCGATGATGGCACCAGCAACCGTTCCCAAGGCGGTTCCAGTAAGCGCGCCCGCTTCGGTGTGGCTCATGTGCGCACACCCTGGGGACAAGCTCAGAAAGCACACGCAGGCAATGGACAGCCGAACTACCATCCATTCTCGCTTTCCGGAGAAAAGCGGATGAAACATGGCGATCTCTACTCCGTTATTTCCGCTGGCTGCCGGATTGGCCTCGGACAATTCGAAACACCATGTGGCATCAACTGCCGTTGACGCGCATGCCCTTTCCGTTGCGACAGCCTGTCGATCCCAATTTTTATCGGACGCCCCCCCATCGCTGCTAGACCGAATCTCGGCTGGGATGATTTCAGGCATCCTCTCGAACGTTCGCCGCAGCAACTCACGAACACGGAATCCCGTCGTCGAGCGTGAACCTGAAACGATGGCTTGATCGTCGACA
>JAGQQQ010000257.1 GCA_020426125.1 Planctomycetaceae bacterium | reverse complement strand
GTATCGCAAAGCACGCAGACATCGCTTGGGGAATCAGGGGACGAATCAATGAAGGTCCGTGGGGGCAATTGAGACCGCGTTTCCTCTTGTGGATTCGAGGAACGACGAATCTCATCCGTGAACGGAATCCACGTTCGAGTCTGACAACACGGACATTCAACACTCAGGCCAGCACGAGACTTGGGAGCACGCAGGACGCTCTCGCAGTGACCACATTGAAATTCCAAAGTCGCCGCCGGATCCGCCACGCTCACTCAGTCCTGAATCCCAAAAGTCTCACCGGCCCAAGTGTCCAGTGCGCCGTTACAACGTCATGTCACTTGGTCATCTTCGCCGGAGTTTAGGGTCTGTCAATCCGTAATGTCGGAATATCAAACGAATTCCGACCTCACCAGCATGTACTCCCGTCTTGCTTCCGCAGCGGAAACTGGGACAAAAATCCGGTGATCAGATCACAAGCTTCATCGATCAAAGGAAATTGCGGTGCAATTTCAATTTAGACGTCGGCTAGATCGCCATTGGCATCAAATGCCATCTCCTCGGGGGAAGTCACGACGCTCGCGTGATCCGGCAGGGTGTTCTCCGCAAGGGCCGCCTCGCTGATTAACAAATCTGCCAAGTGCAATGTGTCGCGGATCTGAACGACTCTGGCGTGATGCGGCTCCCGCATCCCAATCGTTTTCAACGCATCCTCAATCGCGGCCCGGTCATTGGAGTAGACGCAGGGAATCATGGCGCCCGTGGGATGGCTGCTCGTCATGCAGTTGATACGCGTCGAATCCATATCAATCCGATCCACGGTCCGTTGATTGGTGAACTCTGCGATTCCGATCCCCGTGGCGTTCCCTTTGGTGAGTTCCGTCAGGCCTCGTACGAAAATTCGGCGACAATTGACCCGATCTTTCTCCGTCGCGACATGATCGTTGTACTTCCGCCCCACGATGTTTGTGTCCATTCCGGTTCCACTGATGTTTTTTCCAATCTGGTCAACAATCAGCAGGTCGATGTCGGTGACCGGAAGTTGCGGCATCCAGGCGACCGCCTGTTTCAATAACTCCACCTCTCGGTCGTAAAAGTCCTCGGGAGCCACCGCTTCAATCAACGCGGTCTCGTCGTAAGCGTTCTCCACGATGGCGAGGCCCGCGAGGACGCCACACTTCTCCAGAACAACCTCGGCGACGGACCGGATAATCGTGCCAAAACTGTAATCTTTGATGGCCCGATGGTAGGTCAATGCCCCCGAATGCTTTCCCAAGCCAATGAGCATCATCTTGTGCAGCCCCGACTCGATTTCCCCGACGAATCCGGTATGTGGCTTCACGCGGCCCATAACCAGGACATGATCGGCTTCCCAGGCATGTCGATCGAAATGGACCGGAATTCCCTCCTTAGTCTCGGCAACGATCACGGTCTCCATCGAAGAGCGAATCTCCGCACCAACAAACTGTTCTGTCACTCCAAAACTCTCGATGAGCTGGCGCTGGCCTTCCGCCGTGGCACCGCCGTGGCTTCCCATGGCAGGAACAATAAACGGTGACCCTCCGGCCCCCCTGATATGGGCCACAACGGCCCTGGTGATTTCGGCGATGTTCGCAATTCCGCGACTCCCGACCGTGATCGCCACGGACCGCCCGGCCAGCCCAGAGTGGAAAATCCTTCCCAGGTTCGACCGAACCTCACTTGCAATGTCGGCGATCACCGGGCGGGGGAAGGTCTGTCGGACGCGGCACATTCGAGGAAAATCGTTTGACGGCGGAATGGACATGGTCGGGAGTCCTCACTCGACACCGGCGGGATAGGATTTAGACTGAAGCACCGAACACCGTCACAGATTCCCTGTTCCCCTCGGTCTTGCTTCGATTTGTCTCAAGACGGAGATCCCGGATCGGCACCTGTGAAGATATCAATGCCTGTTTCGAACCGCCAACCCCGCCCCCGCGTTTCCCCCTGTGCCCAGGATGCCTCATGAAGCTTGCCACGTTGACTACTGAGACCGAGAGTCTCGTCGTTGGAGTTGTGTCGGACGAATCTGGTGACCGATTTGTTTCCCTCGCAGCCGGAGATTCATCTCTGCCAAAATCCCTTCGTGAGGTGTTGTCGCTAGCCGACTGGCAGAGTCGTTGCGAGAGGGCACTTTTCGAAGCGAGACAGCAGGGAGCCTATGTTGCCGGTCGCCTCGCGGCACCCATTCCTGATCCAGCGAAAGTGATTTGCATCGGCCTGAATTATCGCGACCACGCTTATGAAGCCGGCATGGAGATTCCTTCGGAGCCAGTCTGTTTTGGGAAATTCGGAAATACCATCATTGGCCCCGATGAGCCAATTCGACTTCCCCGAGTGGCCAGCCAGGTCGATTTTGAGGCGGAATTGGTCATCATCATGGGCCGCCGCGCCTACGAGGTCCCGCGAGACGAGGCCTTTCAGTATGTCGCTGGCTACTGCAATGGGCACGACGTTTCCGCTCGTGACTGGCAGATCGGCAAACCGGGAAAACAGTGGCTTCTCGGAAAAACTCCCGACACATTTGCTCCGATCGGCCCATGGCTGGTGACCTCTGACGAAATTGCCAATCCCCATGCACTCTCGATTCAACTCTCTTTGAACGGGGAGATCATGCAACAGGGGAACACTAGTGAGTTCATTTTTGGCGTCGATGAACTGATTGCCTATCTCTCGCAGATCATGACCTTGGAACCGGGGGATGTCATCTTTACCGGAACTCCCCCAGGAGTGGGCATGGGACGCAAGCCCCCGGTCTGGCTACAACCGGGGGATGTGGTGGAAATCGAAATTTCTGGGTTGGGAAAACTCACCAATCCTGTGCAATCCGCATAAGGAGGACAACCGTTCGATTCCTTCGGACACGGCCATGTTGCGTAACTGTGTCCGATCCTTCCCCACCGAGAAGAAACCATCTCTCCGGATGCGCGAAGGGATTTTTTGAAGACGTTTTCGACGCACAGTTCTCAGAGTAATGCGTTCATTTCGAAGAGGTCTTCCCTAACGAGCGGCAGGAGTCCGGAATTGCGACACGCACTCGCCCCGAATTTCTCGGGGTAGCGGCCCGAGCGCATTCCCTCGCTTCCTTGCCGACAAGAATCTTTTCACATGCCTGACATTGAAGAAATCGACGAACTGTTAGCGAGTTTGGGGTTCAGCCAAGATTCCGGGACTTCCCCTCAAGCGATGGAGAACCCACTCGCTCGGCAGCCACGCCCGACTTCACTTTCCCGTGAATCCATTCGCGATGAGCAAGAGACTCACGGCTCCGATGGTTCCGGGACTTCTCCCCTGCTTGGCTCGCGACAAATCTTCACCCCGCGTTCCCCAGACTCACTCGAACAAAGTGGGCTGACGCTCAGTGAGGTCGCGGACATCATTCTCAAATTCATGGCCTATCGCGGGGTGGAAACCGGATTCAATATCGCCCGGCATGTCGGGCTTCGGTTTCCGCTGATCGACGGGCTCATGCGGCAACTCAAAGCGGACCGCCTCGTGGCCTACAAGAACTCAGCGGGCGGGGCGGATTACATTTACGAATTGACCGATGTGGGACGGGAACGGGCCAAAGAGCTTTCCCGAGCTTGCTCCTATTTCGGGACGGCACCGGTTCCGCTAGAACAATATATCGCCAGCGTTCAAGCTCAATCGATCGCGGGACGCAAACCTCCTTTGAGTGCAATCGCGTCCGCTTTTGGCGATTTGGAAGTGAACGAGCGAATCCTGTCCAATATCGGCCAGGCCATTCACTCCGGACGTGGAATGTTTCTGTTTGGACCGCCGGGGAATGGAAAAACAAGCCTCGCGGAACGCATCACGAAGTCCTTCGGAGATTCGATCTGGGTTCCGCGGGCCATTGTCGCGGCGGGGGAGATTGTTCGACTCTATGACCCGAATCGACACAAACTATTCAACGGCGAAGCGCCCTGGGGGGACGATGTTGATGGCCGATGGGTTCAAATCGAACGACCGACAATCACCGCTGGAGGCGAACTGCGGATGGACAACTTGGAAGTCAGTTACATCCGCAACTCTGGAGTCGGTGAGGCGCCGCTACAACTCAAGGCCAACTGTGGCACATTGTTGATCGATGACTTCGGGCGTCAACGGATGGCGATCGACGAGCTTTTGAATCGTTGGATCGTCCCTTTGGAACAGCGGCACGACTTCCTCCACCTCGAGAGCGGCCGCATGATCCAGGTTCCGTTCGACGAGTTGATAATTTTCTCCAGCAACCTGGAACCTCGTGACTTGGTGGATGACGCCTTCCTGAGGCGAATCCCCTACAAGATTGAGGTTCGAGATCCCAGCCAGGAAGAATTCGAAACCTTGTTTCAAAAGGTCGCGAAGGACTGGGAGTTTCGGATTGAGCCCGGGGTGATCGACTATATGATCCAAAAACACTACCTCGGAATCGAGCGGCCTTTCCGGTTCTGTCACCCTCGGGATCTGATTCGACAGATCGAAAACCGATGCACACTCCATGACCTTCCCAGAACCGTCACCATGGATGCGGTCGATCAGGCATTTGAGAACTACTTTTCAGTCATGTAGGGGAAGACAGGCGAGGCGTGCGTGAAACGTGATTGATCCAAGCCTCGCTCGGAGTCCATCACAGACTGGTGTGTGTCCTCCGCGTTGCCGATGCCTCGTTTTCTCCGTGGCGGAATGAGACACGAAAAAATTTCGGGAGGATGGAACAGACGCGTGTTCAATTTCCGAACCCCTGCCCTCGAATCTCTCGCAGTCTCAATGGATCACCCGATCGGTTGCCGCCGCGCAGCCGTGTTAGAAGAACATCCGAAACTCGATTCGGAGAGCGTCCGAATACCACTTCTCGCCCGTTACCGAATGCCCGTATCCCAAGTAGAGATCGCCGAGATCGCTGAGGCCGACGCGGGTGCCTATGTACCCATTGAGAACCATATCGCCGATCCCCCGACGTACGGAAACGGGTGCGGCTTCTGTGGGAATCGATGTCCCTCCGTCGAGTGTGGTCCAGCCGATCAATTCGGCGACGGGAGACCAATGCCAACAGGCCGGGTCACCATATTCGCGTTGCACTCCAAAACCGTACCGTAATGTGCTCCCGGCAAAGTCCGATCCCCCGATGGGAGTCCAATACCGGAATTCCCCGAACGTGGAAGTGCACTCCCCCCACTTCTGTTGCCAAAGCAGACCAGGTTCCAGGGAGTAATGGTCGGTTCCCAGACCTCGCCCGCCATCTCCCGTGGGGACATAAGAGCGGAGTTGTGTCGTCAGGATGAAGTCCGGCCATTCGATCCAGACTCGCTTCACTCCGAATCCCAGGTCGCCCCACCCGGTGGTGTCGGAATTGTTGTCAGCTTCGATGTGGCGTCCCGTCACTTCGACAAACCCGGACGTATTGTGTCCCCAGAGCATCGCCTCCACTCGCAACAAGGAATCTCGGAAGTCCACCTCCCGTTCCGGGGCTGGCAAACCGGAGCCCCCTAACGACTGAGGCTTGGGAATGTAGTACTCACCCCGGTCGGCATGGCGCAGGTTCCAAAGGTTGTCCAGGCGAACTGTCATGGCATCCCCGGGAATGGCCCCGTCGATGAAGCTACTCTGGGAGTCCTGAAGCTGAAAGGATCTCCCCTGTCCAAATACGGGAGTCGCCAGGGCCAGCGTGCCCAGGACCATTCCCCAGGCCACGACGGGTGAAAACAATTTCATTCGCGAGGTGAGCATGGCGATTCCATGAATGTGCGGACGCAGTGTCAGCCGACAAACCTGTTTCCTCTCTAAACGGCAGCGCGAGTCGTCCAAGTCAATTCAAACCAATTACGCTGATCGTGATCATCGAAATCAATACCCGGGTTCTTCCGGTTTCGAGGATTAGTGGGTTTGGGTGTATAGGGGGAGATTGGGGGTTTTCGTGCGGCACCCTGTTTCGTCACGCACGGCAAGTGTATGACGAACCGGTCACATCACGACATCATTGAGATTTCCCGGTCTGGTCTTGCTCCGGTCATCCGTTTTGCAGTATCAACTCGTTCCCCGGCAGATTCCTGCCAAATCTTGAGCCTTTCCTGACTCCATTCCACAGAATTTCCCCATTTCCCCATTCATTTGCGCTGCGGTGTGTCCCCACAGTCGTGGTTGATGCCAATTGAAGTGGTGACTGCGTCACTTCGAGACGGCACGCCGAAGAGTTCGTGAAACAACCTTGGATCCCGCGTGGCTCCAATCTCGGCGAAACACGAGCCTCGCAGATGACCTTCCTCCGATCAGTTTGCCTCCCAGCAATCCCCGCCATGTTCACGAACTTCGAAAAGGAGCGGACGATGGTTCGATCTGTTGCCCAAGCCGCCGTCGTATCTGTAGGTTGGCTGACCATGGCGATCCCCTCCCTCGCTGCCAGTCAACAGTTCCCCTACTCCGCAACGGTCATCGCCGACGATGTCGAAGTTCGCTGCGGTCCGGGTTCCAAGTTTTACGTCACTGGAAGTCTGACAAAACAGGATGAAGTCACCGTCCATCGACATGACCATGGAGGCTGGTACATGATCGCTCCCCCGCAGGGGAGTTTCAGTTGGATTGAAGCGACCCTCGTGGAGAAAAGCGGCGATCAAGGAACCGTCACGATTGATCTCGCCGAAGCGCCGACCGGGCGTGCGACGGTTTATATTGGAAGCCAATCGGGACGCGACCATTCCTATTTTGGCCGAGAACTGACCAACGGAGACCAGGTCCAAATCCTCGGAGAAGAGGTCTTGCAGATGCCGCAAGGTGCAACGCGGATGTACAAGATTGTTCCTCCATCGCAGGAATTTCGCTGGGTGAAAGGAGAATTTCTCGTCCCGACTGATCAGACGTTGCAGCAACGTCTGGCGGAAGATCCTTACCAGATCCCCCCTAGACATCGCCAAAGGCTGGCGACTCTCGATTTGAAGCCGATCGGCGCCACGGAAATGGCACAAGCAGACGATGCGAAACCCATACTGGGAGTTCCAATGGAGAGTGGGCCCCAACTCGCTTTGACCCAGGAACCGCCGATTTCCCAGAAAGGACTCGCCGTGGCCGAGGCTTTCGACGATCGCG